>CAYSKU010000237.1:0-3320 GCA_964431775.1 uncultured Ruminococcus sp.
CGTCTCTCCCTGATCGTAGGTGATGTACGGCAGCTCCGACAGCTCCTCACGTGTCAGCTTCTCCTTACCCGAGAGCGGATTGTGCCGCCCGAGAAATATGTACGGACACGTCTCAAAAAGCGGTCGGAAGTCAAGACCGTTCCGCTTGAGATATCGCTCCATGTACCCCCCTGCCGGTGCTTTAAGGTACGCAAGTATGCCAAGGTCGGAGTGCAGATCGCGTACATCCTCGATCACCTCGATGGTACGCGCCTCCTTCAGAGACATATCGTAGTCGTTGCGGTACTTCTTCATAAATCGAACGAACGCCTCCGCCACAAAGTCGTAATGCTGTGACGTTACGGCAAAATTTCTGACAGCCTTCTTGTCCTCACGCTCGTAGCGTTCGGTGATTATGTCGTACTGCGCGAGAAGCTGCCGCGCATATCGAATGAACTCCGCTCCCTCCCTGGTTATCCGTACCCCCTTGTTCGAACGGTCGAAGATGTGGATGCCAAACTCGGTCTCAAGCTCCCTGACCGCAGAGGATAGACTCGCCTGTGATACCAAAAGTGCCTTCGCCGCTTCGTTCATCGAGCCAAGTCGCGCTATCGCAAGAATATATTTACATTGCTGGATCGTCATAAATACCCCCGGAGTGGATATATAGTGTAAAAACAGTCATGGGCTGCCACCGGAAACAGCTATATTCAAGAAAGCGGCACGGCAAAAGCCGTACCGCCAACTTATTCTCGGTTGACAATGCCCCGATATGTACCTATGCCTCAACTCCGGCATATTCGAGAAGTCTGCGCTCTGCCGCAGGACACCAGAGGTCTCCGGCTTCCTTGCAGAGACGGTCAAGGTCGGCAAACAGCTCACCAAGTGCCGTGCCTTCGTTCTCCCGTGCAGCCTTTCCGAAGTCCTCTACTGCCGTGAGCGGAAGCTCTACATGAGTATAGATGAGCTTCTTTGCACCCTTAATCTTCGGGAGGTTGAGGGTCGCCTCGGCGCAGGCGTTCAGACCGCCGATGTGAGTGATCATTCCTGCCGGATTGATGCGCTTCTGCTCCATGAGGGAGATAGACTCCATCATGTCCTCGGTGTTGCCGCCGGACGTGCCTACGATGTGAGTCGAGCCGTAATGAACGTTGTAGAAGTTGAACATTGCGGAGAACGCGGTGTTCGTCGGTCCCGCAAAGAAATTCAGACAGCCGTCACGACCGAGGAGCGCGTCACCAAGCTCTACGACAGACTGAACGGGCGCGTATACGAATACGTCGTTGAAGCCCTCACCGTTCGTGAACGAGCGGAGATACTCAGCCGGATCGTCTATGTTCGCCGTGTTGACGAAGTGAAGCTCGACACCGTTCTTTTTTGCATCCTCAGCGGACAGAAGCTGTGCCGCACGTGCGAGACGTGCATCGTCGATATCGGTGACGATCAGGAGCTTCGGTGCGCGACCGCCGTGGATAGCGTAGTCCGCACAGCCGAGTCCCATAGGACCTGCACCTGCAAGGATAGCCATGTTGCCGCCCTCGACTACGCCCATGTCGTGAACGTATACACCGGGCTTCGTGTGGTAGTTCGCGTGATAGCCGCCGACTATACAGCTCATCGGCTCTGCAAGACTTCCGTAGAAGTACGCATCACCGTCATAGGGGAGGAGACAGCCGCAGAGCATGACCTCCTCGGGGATGATAACGTAGGTCGCCGCACCGCCGCAGTACTTGTAGGAGTATCCGGGAGATGCAAGCGAGCCCTTGTAGTTCAGTGCCGGCTGGATAACGAACTTGTCCCCTGCCTTGAAGCTGTCTGCCCACTTCGCACCGACCTTAACTATCTTTCCGCAGAACTCGTGACCGATGATGACGGGGTTCTCCGCTACGTCATCGGGAACTCTCTTGTGATTAGACCCCTGAGATGCCGCCTTATATGAAGACATACAGATACTGTCGGAGATAACACACGCAAGTATCTCACCGTCCGCGATCTCGGGAAGCTCGAACTCCTCCATGCGAAGATCCATCGTACCGTAAAGTCTTACAGCCTTTGTATTCATGATACCTCTCCTTTTCGGGAAAACTTTTTTCGAATATGCTATTATTATATCACCTATGCTCGGTCACGTCAATTACGTATTTCCGAACGTTTGGTGAAAAGCCGTTCTTATTTTTCGAACGTCCTATCCTCGGCTCACCGTCTCTTCGGCTCGATGAAGCCGAGCTTGCGGCGTACCTTCGACATGGTACGTGCCGCATCGTGCGCGGCAGCCTCCGCACCGTTTGCCATGACATCCTCGAGGTATGCCTTGTCCGCCATAAGACGTGCGAACTCTGCCTGAACGGGTGTGAGCGCATCCGCGCAGACCTCACCGACCGCCAGCTTGAATTCACCGTAGCCGCGTCCTGCAAACTCCGCCTCGATCTCGTCCTCCGTCTTTCCGGTGAACGCACTGTATACGGACATAAGGTTCATTATGCCGTCCTTGCCCTCACCTCGACATATCTCGTTTCCGGAGTCGGTCACGGCACGCTTGAACTTGCGGATGATAGCATCTCTCGGGTCGAGGATACGGACGACCGCGTTCTCGTTCTCGTCGGACTTCGACATCTTCTTTGTGGGGTCTGCAAGGGACATTATCTTCGCGGTCGTCTTCGGGATATACGGCTCGGGGATGACGAAAACGTCACCGTAGACCTGATTGAAGCGTTCCGCAACGTCACGTGTCAGCTCGAGGTGCTGCTTCTGATCGACTCCGACCGGAACGAGGTCTGTCTGATAGAGCAGGATATCGGCAGCCATGAGCGAG
Organism: uncultured Ruminococcus sp.; assembly: GCA_964431775.1. Classification (GTDB taxonomy): domain Bacteria; phylum Bacillota; class Clostridia; order Oscillospirales; family CAG-272; genus UMGS1696. The sequence continues at coordinate 2,792 of CAYSKU010000237.1, forward strand.
GGATAGGTGAACAGACCTGCGTTTATGTTGTCGGCGTTCTTTGCGGACTTATCCTTGAACTGAGTCATACGCGAGAGCTCACCGAACATCGTGTAGCAGTCGAGTATCCAGCCAAGCTCTGCGTGAGCGGAGACGTGGCTCTGCACGAACAGCGTATTCTTTTCGGGGTCGAGACCGCACGCGATATAGAGCGCGAGTGTTTCGTAGGTACGCTTGCGAAGCTCAGCCGGAACCTGGCGCACGGTTATGGCGTGTTCGTCAACTACACAATAGTAGCAGTGATACGTATCGGAAAATTCGGAGAAATTGCGTATCGCGCCGAGGTAATTACCTATGGTAAGGACTCCGGACGGCTGAACGCCGGAGAACACCACTTTTTTGTCCTTGTACATATTTTGCTTCCTTTTTGATCTGATAAAGATATATTGAATAACGAAGCCACCGCGAGGGGGCTTCATATTCTTTTTTGTTATGTTAGGTGCTGTTTGAAAAAGAAGGAGATATGTACAGGAGCGAGAGATCTTTGTGA
>CAYSKU010000238.1:0-1679 GCA_964431775.1 uncultured Ruminococcus sp.
AGATGAAAAAAATGAAGGCATATTTTAATCTTGACGCAGACTTTGACGTAAAGCTTCTGCCCTACAGCCCGGCAAACGAGAGCGACGAGCTTGAGATCCGCGTACAGGCGTACAACTCGGGCGACGACGGCGACTGCACGATCGAATTCTTCTTCGACAACGAAGCTCTCGAAAGCAAGACCCTGACCGTCGAGAGCGGCAGCTACGGCTTTGCGCGCTGCTATCTTCCCCTCGTCGGCAGAGTCGGCGAGCATACCGTAACGGTAAAGCTCACCTCGGAGGGCGAGGTAGCGAACGGCAGCGTCACCCTTCCGCTCACCGTCATCAAGCAGCCCAAGTGCCTTATCGAGGGCGGCTTCATAATGATCGGCCCGCCGAACGACCGCGTCTGCTGCGACACCTTCCGCGACACGCTCAAGTCCTTTACCGACGACGACTGGCGTCGCTACATATCCGAAATGCACAAGCTGGGTCAGGACTGCATAATCATAACGGCTTCGCACCAGTTCACCTATATAAACAAGAACGAGCTTCGCGCACACTATGATTCACAGCTCATGCCCAAGTCCGACATCAAGGCGCACGATCCGATAGCCGCGATACTTTCCGAGGCGGGCAAGAACGGACAGAAGGTATTCCTCGCCGTCGGCAACAACTACGGCTACAACGGCAGCTGCGACGAAATGCGTGAGCTGTTCGAGCGTTACGGCTCGTACAAGGCGTTCTACGGCTGGTATCTCGCGCTCGAGCTGTCAATGAAGCTGAGCGACGACACAAGTGCCGAGCAGTGGAAGCGTTGGGCGGATATCCCCGCGCTCGCACGCAAGCTCTCGCCCGTCAAGCCGATACTCATCTCGCCCTACGACATGCCGACCGAACGCTTCACCGATATACTGCGCGAGCTTGACTGGATCGACATACTCATGCCGCAGGACTGGGTGGGACAGTGCGCCTTCACCATCGAGCAGAGCGCCGAGATGCACCGTCGGCTCGACCCGATCTGCCGCCGTCTGCATCGCCACTTCTGGGCGAACTGCGAGAGCTTCAACTTCACCGATCTGAACGATGAGGGCAAGCGCTTCCTCGTCCCGCGCTTCAGAGGCGGCGGAATGGTCGGTCCCGAGGGCTTCGACCGTCAGATGGCGGTGACCCGCGACCATGTCGAAAAGATAATGAATTTCATGCTGACGGGATTCTTCTCGCCGACCGGCTTCACTCCGATATGCGGCGGTGAGGCTGCGGTAAAGCAGTACGAGGATTATCTCGCCTATGCGAAAGCACAAAAGTGAGGTAGGCTATGGAAAGACGTTTTTTTGCTATTATTCTGATCCTTGCGTTCAGCGCATCGCTCTGCGCCTGCGCCGGGGAGAGTGACCCGACAGCGGGCGGTGAGGCGGGCGGCGGCGAGGCGACCGAGAGTGTGACCGAGTCGACCGAAACTGTCGACAACTCGACCGACGAGAACGGCTACCTGCGCGACGCTCTCCCCGACGATCTCGATTTCAGCGGAAAAACAGTGAGTATATATGTACGCGGAGACAATCTAAGCACCGAGTATTTTGCCGAGGAAGACGGAGATGTGGTGAACGACGCCATATATAATCGCAACAAGACCGTTGAAGAACGCCTTAACGTGACACTGAATTACTTCGCGAACACCGGCACAAACTACTGGGACG
>CAYSKU010000238.1:1689-3284 GCA_964431775.1 uncultured Ruminococcus sp.
CGACACCGTTCGCAGCAGCGTAATGGCAAACGACGGCTCGATGGATATCATCGGCGCGCTCTCCTACATGTCTCCCTATATGGCTGAGGAGGGGCTGCTCTTAAACCTTATTTCAGACGACATCCCCTACCTCGAATTCGACAGCCCCTGGTGGTCCGAGTCGCTGATAAACGAGCTTGCCTTCGGCGACAGTCTGTATTACGTCTCGGGCGATGCCTCGCTCGGACTGAGAAAGGGCATGTTCTGCTTCTACTTCAATAAGGAGATAGTCGAGAGCATGAACCTCGACGATCCATACGCGCTGGTAGATGCGGGCAGCTGGACGCTCGACAAAATGAGCGAAATGGCGTCTGCCGCCTACCGCGACCTCAACGGCAATTCGAGCGTCGACTACGACGAGGATCAAATGGGACTCTTTGTGCTGTCGATCGACTTTCTGCCCAACTTCCTCATCTCGAGCGGACTTCGCATGACCGAGCGCGACGACAACGGTCGACCCTATGCGGTGCTCGGCTCGGAGGGCGTGCTGAGCTTCTTCGAAAGGATGACCGCGATAATGGAGCAAGAGTATGCCGGCGTGTCGCAGACCAATACCGACCACCAGAATATCTTCCACGAGGGTCGCACCCTCTTCCTTGCGGCTCAGTTCTCGACCGCCGAGACCATGCGCGACATCGAGCAGGATTTCGGTATCATCCCCTACCCGAAGTACGACGAGACTCAGGACGATTATCGTACCACCTCCCGCGCACTCTACTCCGCCTTCTCGATACCGATAACCGCAGATATCGAAAGCTCGGCGGCGGTGCTCGAGGCAATCGCGTCGGAATCCTATCGCACGGTAACTCCCGCCTACTACGAAAGTGCGCTTAAGACTAAATATTCCCGCGACGATATCTCCTCGCACATGTTCGATATCATCTGCGACAGCGTCTGATACGAGTTCGGTATCTTCCACTCGATCAAGCTCAACGGCATCACCACCGATATCCGGGAGGTGCTGTCGGGCGTAAAGAAGAACGGCTGGGCAAGCACCTGGGCGTCAAGGGAGCAGAGCTTCAACACCGTGCTCAACACCTTCATCGATAACCTCGAGGCTCTCGACTGAGCGACGCCTCTGCCACTCTCCGATAAAGACCCGATAAAGAAAGGAATACCCGCTCGCATATTCGGGCGGGTAAAGGATAAAATTATGTCGATAAAGCATACCTCGGTGAGCTATTACGGGCTGAATTACGAGGAGCATGCCAAAGCCGATTTTCTCGAAATGAAGGCTCACGGCTGCGATACCGTAATTCTCGCCATCACCGAATTCGATATGGACTTCTGGTTTCCGAATATCGATAATATAATCAAGACCGCGCACGAGGTCGGGCTGCGCTGCATCGCCGATCTCTGGGGCATAGGCAAATATTTCGGCGGCGAGCAGGTAAGCCTTTTCCTCCAGAACAATATTCACAACCGCCAGGTCTCGGCATTTACCGATGAGCCGCTCAACGCCGCCTGCTTCAATACGCAGTCCTTCCGCGATTACTTCAAGCGCAATGCCTTAAAGCTTGCCGCAAGCACCGAGATCGACGGCTTCTTCTGGGATG
>CAYSKU010000239.1:0-3270 GCA_964431775.1 uncultured Ruminococcus sp.
CGCTGCTTCTGACCGCCTGAAACGTTCGTACCGCCCTGTTCGATCTTCGTGTCATACTTGTCGGGGAATGAGCTGATGAAGTCATCTGCCTGTGCGAGCTTACAAGCCTCGACAAGCTCTTCGTCCGTTGCGTTTTCGTTGCCCCAACGTAGATTTTCCTTGATAGTTCCGGAGAAGAGAAGATTCTTCTGTAATACGACCGCAACGGAGTCACGAAGCACCGTCAGATCGTACTCACGTACATCTCTTCCACCGACCGTCACAGAACCTTCTGTAACGTCATACAAACGAGATATAAGCTGTATGAGTGTCGATTTTGACGAGCCTGTACCGCCGAGTATACCGACTGTCATACCGCTCTCTATCCTTAGGTCTATGTCCGAGAGTGCGTTCTTCTGCGCTTCCTTTGAATACTTGAAGCTTACGTTCTTGAATTCAACTGAGCCGTCCTTGACCTCGGTTACGGGAGAAGCGGGAGATACGAGTGCAGGTTCTTCCGTAAGCACCTCATAGATACGCTTCATGGACTCCGATGACATAGTCAGAATGACGTAGATCATGGAGAGCATATTGAGAGACATCAGTATCTGCATTCCGTAGGTCAGCATAGCGGACATCTGACCGACATCAATTGTAGTACCCCGATTGGTAATGATCAGCCTTGAGCCTATATAGAGGATGAAGACCATGTTTATATTCATGCAGATCTGCATCAGCGGAGAGTTAAGAGCAACGATACGCTCTGCCTTGGTAAAATCATTGCAGATATCATGTGCGGCTGTGTTGAACTTTTTCTTTTCGTATTCTTCACGTGAAAAGCCCTTGACCACACGCATTGCACGAACGTTTTCCTCGATAGACTCGTTCAGGTTGTCGTACTTACGGAATACCGAGCGAAACGCCGGCATAGCCTTACGTGAGACCGTGAACAGACCGAACATCAGAAGCGGAATGACTATAACGAAGGAGGTAGCAAGCGCACCGCCCATGATGTAAGCCATGATTATGGAGAAAATGAACATGAGCGGAGAACGAACGGCAGTACGTATGATCATCATGTACGCCATTTGGACGTTAGATACATCGGTCGTCATTCTGGTGACCAGAGACGTTGAGGAGAATTTGTCGATATTTTCGAAAGAGAAGCTTTGAATCTTGCGGAAGATATCGCTACGCAGATTTTTGGCAAAACCCGCAGAGGCTTTGGCACAGGTCATTCCCGCAATGCCGCCGCAGCAAAGAGAAAGACAAGCCATCAAAACCAAAAAAAGACCGGTCTTCAGCAGCTCTCCCATTTCGACTCCGCCTTTGATACGGTTGACGAGCTCGGCAGTTATGAACGGTATGACCGTTTCTATAATCACCTCGCCGATAATAAAGATCAGCGTAAGGATAGTCGGTTTTTTGAACTCCCTCACGCATGATGCAAGCCGTTTTAACATGGTGTTTTCCTTTCTGTATAAGATGGTGGATATATCGCGGCACATACCGCCAATCGTTAATTATACATTAATATCCTTGAAAAATCAATTCGCAAAGTATAACAAAAAGTACGTCTGTCACCTTATGATGCCACACAATGTGTATGAAATTATGTGAATAAATTTTATCTACCTGATGCTTTTTTAGAGGTGAGTAGTGACAATTGTACTTTTGAATCGTCAATGTGACTTCAAATATCTGTAAGATCTATGTGCGATACGATATAAAGGTCATAATGATACTTGATTTATATAATCATTTGTGATATACTTGTGGCAGTACTTCCAAAAGTGACACATATCGCTACTGCGTATCGGAAACTGCATATGTGAGCTTATTTTCAGAGGAGACGAACATGAAGATAGTGATAATCGGTCTTGGGACTATAGGAACGACCATACTCAAAAGCCTTTCCGTAGAGGATCATACCATAACCATCATCGACGAAAACAAAGAGCTCGTTGAGGATACGATCGAGCGATACGATGTCTTCGGCGTGGTCGGAAACGGTGCTTGTATGGACATTCAAAGTGAAGCCGGTGTTGAGGATGCCGATCTTGTTATAGCATTGACGAAAAACGATGAACTCAACGTCTTTGCTTGTCTTGTCGCAAAACGACTCGGTGTAAAAAATACCGTTGCACGTGTAAGAAACCCTGCGTACAGACGACAGATCGTCGCAATGAAGGATGACCTCGGTATATCGATGGTCGTTAATCCGGAGCGTGAGACGGCAAACGAGATATTCAATATGATAAACCTTCCGTCGGTCGCACGTATCGATCATTTCGCCGAGGGAAAGGTACTGCTCGTTGAGGTCATAGCGGAGAAGGGCTGCTCACTGATCGGCGAGAGCCTTATCTCCCTCGGTCGAAAGCTGAACTCACGAGTCCTGATATGCGCCGTCCAGCGCGGCGAGAACGTTGTCATCCCAGACGGTAATTTCGTTATCAACGAGGGTGACAGGATACATTTTACCGCCGATGTAAAGAACCTCGGGGATTTTCTGACAGAGGTGCATCTTGTAAAGCAGCCGCTCAAGGATATCATGATAGTCGGCGGTGGTATGATAGGCTTCTATCTGGCTGACGCTCTGTCAAAGAAAAGGTATAACGTAAAGCTGATAGAGGAAGATTATAGCAGAGCGGAGGAGCTTGCGGATACTCTTCCTCGTGTCACCGTTGCCTGTGGAAACGGTACTCAGCACGAGCTTTTGATGGAGGAGGGGATCGAAGCCATGGATGCCTTCGTTGCACTTACCGACGTAGACGAAGAAAATATCATAGTGTCCATGTTTGCAAATAAAAAGCACGTCAAGAAGTCGATAACGAAGATACAGGGCGACGACCTTTTTGGTATGTTAGACGAGCTTGGGATAGATAATAACGTTTCGCCGAAGAACATCGTGGCAAGCAGGATAATCAGCTACGTTCGTGCGCTTGCGAATACGAGAGGAAGTAATATCCTGACCCTGTACCGATTGGTAAACAACAGTGTCGAGGCGTTGGAATTTGCCGCTAAAAAGCCGGAACGTATATATGACAGACCTCTGCGAGAGCTGACTACCAAAAAGAATTGCCTGATCGCCTGTATCATAAGAAGCAATGAGGTCATAATACCGAAAGGAGATTCCACGATAAAGCTCGGAGACAACGTCGTGGTCGTTACCACGCATAAAAACTTCGATGATCTGACAGACGTGTTTGAATAAGGTGCTGCTATGAACTATAAAAAACTCGGAACGATCCTCGGAAAGATAATGATACTTGAGGCGATACTGATGTTAGC
>CAYSKU010000240.1:0-3215 GCA_964431775.1 uncultured Ruminococcus sp.
ATGACTGTTTGGCGGCTCAGCCGCCCCGATGACTGCGCGCAGCCTCAGGCGACTCTGCATACCGATCCTGCACAAATGAAATTGTCGTGGGATACCGTTCAATTTCAGCTGAACTAACGCCGATGACTGTGTGCAGCCTCAGGCTGCCTCAGCCGCCCCGATGTGCTTTACTTCAAGAATATCTCAAGTACCGGAATGTCCGCGCCGAGCGGCTTCTTCACCGGAAGCGGAATATCGATGACACGGTTCTCCGGATAGTACGTATAACGCATCTCGGAGGCATCGGAGAGGAGCTGGATATATTCAACGTGCTCGCAGACCTCACCTGTCAGTCTGATACGTCCGAAGTTCCAGTTATATACGTGCAGGTACAGACGCTGCTTCTCGGGATCATACGTATAACGGCAATCACGCGGACACTCGAATTCGAGCGGTGCCTGTGTACAGCCGTAGATCGAGCGTGAGTGACGCTTCATCCACTTCCCTATTCCGCGCAGACGGTCATATGCACGTTCGTCAAATTCGCCGCGTCCCGTAGGTCCGACGTTGAGCAGGAGGTTTCCGCCCATCGAAACGCTGTCTATGAGCATCTTTAAGAGCTGATCGACACTCTTCCATGTCTCTTCGTCACGATAATAGCCCCACGAGCCCGAGAAGGTATGGCAACCCTCCCATACTACGGGAGTTCCGTTGACTCTGACCCAACTATCGGGCATATACTGCTCGGGTGTCTTTACGTCCTGATCTATCTGTAGACGGTCGTCTATTATGATATTCGGCGCGATCCTACGTATCTTTTCGATAAATTCCTCACTGCGCCAGATCTCCTTGCCCTTTCCGGCAAAGCGTGCGCTCGGTGCAACGGAGAAGTCGAACCATATGATATCGACAGGGGCGTACCTCGTCAGAAGCTCCTCGGTCTGGTTATGGAGATACTCTACGTAGCGGTTTATGTCGCGCTCCGCGTCGGCGGCGATATATTCCTCGTTATCGCGCATGGGATGGCAGGCATCGACCGTATAGTCGGGGTGGTGCCAGTCGAGGAGCGAATGATAGAAGCCGGTACGAAGTCCGTGCGAACGGAACGCCTCGACCATCGGGGTGAGGACATCCTTACCGTAGGGCGTATTCGTTGACTTATAGTCGGTGTATGCGGAATCCCACAGGCAGAAGCCCTCGTGGTGCTTTGTCGTGATGACGAAATACTTCATTCCGGCATCCTCGGCGGCAGCTGCCCACAGCTCCGGATCGTAAAGGTCGGGGTCGAAATGACGGAAATACTTATCGTACACCTCCGTCGGTATGCGCTCCTGATTCTTTACCCATTCGTGACGTGCCGGCAGTGCGTACAGTCCCCAATGGATGAACATACCAAAGCGGTCGTGCCGGAACCAGCTCGTGTCACCGGGGGTCGGTGCGGCTTTTATAACGGTCAAGTCTTCAAGTCTCATGAGATACCTCCGTTTTTTGATGCTTTTCGTTCTACATATGCCGTTCCGCATAAAGCCATATCTGCGTGACGGCTGCTCTGTAAAAAGTATAATATAGATCCACCAAAAAATCAAGAGATTTTGAAATATTTTTATAAAAACAGGTGCATACTTTTACGGGGAAGGTCTTCCCTATATAAAATATCAACCAAAGCGGAGGATCAGCATGGCTCAAAAAAACATCATAGAAGCCGTTCACGCACGTGAGATAATAGATTCACGCGGAGAGCCGACGGTCGAAGCAACGGTCGTTCTCGAGGACGGCTCCTGCGGCACGGCTTCCGTACCCTCGGGTGCATCAACGGGTCAGTACGAGGCTCACGAGCTTCGTGACGGCGACCGCAAACGCTACAACGGTCGCGGTGTGCTTCGTGCGGTCGAGAACGTCAACGGCAGACTTGCCGCAGAGCTTCGCGGTACACGCTGTGACGTGGCACAGGTCGATACACGCTTGCTCCGCGCAGACGGTACGGAGAACAAAAGGGCTCTCGGCGCAAACGCAATTCTCGCAGTCTCCCTCGCGGCGGCACGTGCCGGTGCTTCGTATTATCGTATGCCGCTCTACCGTTATATAGGCGGTATATCCGCAAAGAAGCTGCCTCGTCCGTTCATGAACATCCTCAACGGCGGCGCACACGCCTCGAACGCGCTCGACATACAGGAATTTATGATAGTCCCGTTCGAGTTCGGGACGTTCTCCGAGGCACTTCGTGCCGGCTGTGAGGTCTACCACAGTCTCGGGGAGCTTCTTCGTGAGGAGGGACACACGACACTTGTCGGTGACGAGGGCGGCTACGCTCCCGATCTTCGCTCCGCAGACGAGGCTCTCGACTATATAGTCCGCGCCATCGAGCGTGCAGGCTACACGACAGAGCAGATAAAGCTTGCTCTCGATGCTGCCGCCTCCGAATGGGTCGATGGAAAGGAATACCGTATGCCAAAGAGCGGTGAGCATTCGTCGGGAGACGAGCTTATAAGTGAATGGAAGCGTTTATGTCACAAGTACCCGATAATCTCCCTCGAGGACGGTCTCGGGGACGATGACACGGACGGCTGGGTACGTCTGACGAAGGAGCTTGGCGAACGTATGCTCCTCGTTGGTGACGACCTTTTCGTGACGGATCCGAAAAGGCTGTCCGAGGGGATAGAGCGCGGCATCGGAAACGCAGTCCTCGTAAAGCCGAATCAGATAGGCACGCTCACGGAGGTCATCGAGACCGTATGTCTTGCAAAGTCGCACGGCTACCGTGCCATAGTCTCGCATCGCTCGGGTGAGACTGCCGACACGTCTGTTGCCGACCTTGCAGTCGCACTGAACACCGGCTTTATAAAGGCAGGTGCGCCGGCACGCGGCGAACGCTGTGCAAAGTACGATCGTTTACTGCGTATCGAGGGTGAGCTTATGGGAGACGCGGTCTTCGAGATGGGCATGAACGGTCTTTTGAAATGATTTTTTTGAATAAATCGTTAATAAACGAAAGAAGCTATTGAAATAAGAAAAAAACTGTGCTATAATATCGGGGTGTAAACAAGCAAGAATAACTCGTGGATCAAGGCCATACCAGCCGGGGGAGCAGCGGGTCCCTGAACTCGAAGTCCGCTACAGCGAGGGTGGATCCCCGTTCCGAGGCTTGAGCTTGCGTAGTCTGTACTGTACGGACCGTGTTGACGAATTGGTCCTGCGCGATCGGCGGCTGTGAACCATGTCAGGTGGGGAACCAAGCA
>CAYSKU010000241.1:0-3171 GCA_964431775.1 uncultured Ruminococcus sp.
GTGTAAACCACACGCCCCTCAAACGTGCGCGTCTGCCAGTTCCGCCACTTCCGCAAAACGTCAACGTGTCAACCTCTTGCGATGTTGTTCCGTCAACGTTAGATATTATATCACGCTCGTTCCGCTTTGTCAAGGGGTATTTTCGAAAAAGCTCGAATTTTTTTATCCTACGTCAGAGCTCAGAACCACCACACGTTGTTATTCACAATGATGCAGATCATGTCGATGAGCCACAAAAACGGAAGCCCGACAAACAGCAGTATCACGCCGAGGATGATACCGAGTGAGTTATTTTCGCTCAGGCTACGCAGGATACGGTAGATCACCCAAATGATATCGAGCGCAGGTATCGCAAGTATCAGCTTGACGAGCTTCGGCAGAGCGTCAAAGGAGCGTATAAGTTCACGAAGATCCATTTTTTTATCCTTTCATACGTAATATCGCGGACACTATCTTCAGTGAGACGGCAGAATAGGGGGAGGCGGAGGAGACCGTCAACGGGCGCGAACGATCCGCGATCGCTCCCATGGTCGAGTAGATCAGACCATCGTCCGCGAAGACCTCGATCCCGAGAGTGTCAAAGATCACGCGCAGCTTCTTCGTTCCGGTGTACGAGAGCGGCGCGACACAGCCTCCGTGTGAATACGTTCCGTTTGCGTAGCCGCCGTTCTCACTGTACGGACGTACCTGTAGCTCCATGCCGTAGCACGACAGCGTAAAGTCTCCGCAGTCCTCACCTATCTCAACGGTCACGTCAACTGCGTATTCCGTGTCGTTTTCGGGGGTACGACCGAAGCATACGGTGCCGATACCGCTCCACTCCGCAGCACACAGACTGCCGCAGTCCATAAGTGAGACCTCGGCTACCGGACGTGAGCCGAGACGTATAACGTCACCGACCTTTTTTAGGAACATCTCGCACGGAAGACCCATCTGCGAATTGAATACCGCTCCCGGAGCGGCATTTCGTCCCCACGCTATCTTTATGCGCCGGTCTCCCGTTCCCGAGAACGTCTGCGCCGCATACGATGCGCCCGGGTCGATGTGGTAGGGAAGTGCCTCCTGACACGATACGAAATGTCCGTCACGTATCTGACCGATCAGGTAGGTGTCGTGCGCGCCGACGAATACCCAATAGCGTTCACCGTCAAGTGTCAGCGGATAGAAGTCGGGACACTCGTTGTCGTTTGGCATGGTGATGTCGCACCAACGCTCCCAGCTAAGGAGGTCGGCAGACGTGAATATTGTGTAGGTATTGCCGTCAAGGTACAGGGACAGAGTGTATAGCTCAAGCTCACTCGACCATTCCACCTTCGGGTCGCGGTTTCCGCCGATGATGTGCGGAATTATCGGATTTTTCTCGTATTTTGTAAAGGTCTCGCCGCCATCCACGGAATATGCCAGACACTGCGAGGAGAGTACGTCACGCGACATATCCGAGCCGTTTCCTGCCGCCGTGTAGAACAGCAGTATAGCTCCCTCGCCAAAGCCGGCAACGTTTCGTTCGTCACAGATCGCACTTCCCGAGAACATCACGCCAAGGCTGTCGGGGAACAGCTCGTCACCGACCTCGTCCCAGTTAACAAGGTCACGTGAGACCGCGTGTCCCCACGTCATGTTTCCCCAGCCACAGCTCATCGGGTTGTGCTGATAGAACATATGATACGTGTCACCGACACGGATGAGTCCGTTCGGGTCGTTCGTCCAGCCGAGTGTAGTCGTGTAGTGTGCCGCAGGACGGAGATACATACCGTTCTTGAGCTGCCGACGCTTCGGCGGCTCGGTCGTGACACGGTACGGAGGCGTTACGCCGTTCTCATCGGTCAGCGTAAGCTCTGCATCACCGAAGCGCGTAACGTCGATGTAGGCTTCAAAGGCAGGCTCGTTTTCGTCAACAGCCGCCGTAAAGTCGTTGACGAGCTGTTCGCCGTCCCGAAGATAATACCGCTTCTGCGCTTTGGCATCGTTGACGGGCAGGACAAAATACTTTCTTTCCATATGATCATTTCCTCCAAAAGGTAAGTATCAACGTAAACGAGGTCATTCGCTCAAAACGTCGGAGTAGCTCGGGATAGAGGATGCACCGCCCTTTTTGGTCGTGCAGATCGCCGCCGCCTTTGAGGCACGCTTCGCCGCACGTGCGATAAGCTCGGGCGTGTCGAACGTATATCTCGTCAGCTCGAAAAGCATCGTTCCCCAGAAAACGTCACCTGCACCTGTGGTATCGACAGTACGTCCGGCATTGTACGGCTCAACGTAGCTCCGACAGGTACGGCAAGCGTAGTACGAGCCGCGTGAGCCGAGAGTCACCGCCGCAAACCGCGCACCGTACTCGAGAAGCGCGTCCGCGCACCTTTCGACATCACTGTAGCCGGTCAGCAGCTCGCCCTCCTCGGACGATACCTTGACGTAGTCCACACGGTCGAGAACGCCGCGCATATACGAGACCGCATCCTGACCTGCCCAAAGTGAGTCACGGAAGTTCGGGTCGTATGAGATGAGCGCACCGGACTCACGTGCCGCCGCAAGAGCCGCATAGGTCGCACTGCGCGCCGGCTCGGCGGTCAGCGACAGCGAACCGAAATGGAACAGACGTGTGTTTCTTATGATATCGTACGGCAGCTCCTCCGCGCTTATACGAAGGTCTGCCTCGTGACGGCGGTAGAAGGCGAAGTCGCGTTCACCCTCCTCGTTCAGCGAAACGAACGCAAGGGTCGTGTTTCGGTCGGGGTCGGAGAGCATACCGGAGCAATCGACACCGAGGTCGGTGAAGAAGCCGCGAAGGTATTCGCCGAACATATCACAGCCGACCTTGCCGAGCAACGCCGCACGTGCGCCGTAGCGACCGAAGACTGCGGCAACGTTTGCGACCGCGCCGCCGGGATTTTGTATATATTTGGCAAAACCACGTTGATCTGCTCCGTCGGGAGCAAAATCGATGAGTATTTCACCGAGGGTAACGAGATCATACATATTTTTTCTCCTATGATACGCGTATGGCTATAGCAATTTTATCTTGTGCAGACCGGCGGCGTGACGCCGCAAACAGTCATCGGCGTTATTTCGGTTTGGTCTGTACGATACCTCACATAGTAGGTTGACGTTAGCGTTGGTTGCACCTGAATGAGCCTCCCTCCGGGAGGGAGGGGGACCGCGTTAGCGGTGGAAGGA
>CAYSKU010000242.1:0-3151 GCA_964431775.1 uncultured Ruminococcus sp.
ATATACCAACGTCTCCACAGATTACGGCTATGCTCCTCACCACCCTCGCTGACGAGCATGGTAAGGCGCGGTGTACGCATGGTCTCGCCCGGGCGTATCGTCATGTGACAGCGGAGCTGACCGCAGGTATATTTAGCACCGTTCTCGGTACGTCCGACAGTAGCTCTCCACATATGAGGCCAGCCGACCGCGACACGTACCGTAAAGTCGGAAAACAGGAGCTTCATATACGGAAACGCACCGTTACAGGAGGTCGCATCACGCGGTGCTATCGTAAGCTCGCCGTCCTCGAGGGGATCGGTGAACCATTCGTAGCCGTCCTCGCCGCAGGTATCTCCGTTACCGTGGACGAAGGCGCGAAGCTCACCCTCTATATTGCCGCCGAGGGTGATATCGGAGACTATCGGGGAGTCGGCTGCTCCGTTATTCGTAAATTCCGCGACCCACTCGGACACGGGAAAGTCACGGTACTCTGTATGCGTTGCCGTGATCGTAAGACCGCACTCCTCACAAACGCCCGTATAGGTCGAGCGGTATATGCACGAGTCGATACGTTCACGTGAATACGTGCGCTTAAAGGAAGCGGGAATGCCGTGTACCTCGACTCCGTTCATGAAAAAGGACAGTGGTATCTCGGCATAGGCGTTCTTTTCGGGGATGAACAGCTTTTCCAAAAGCCGCATATCCGCTTTTGTGGTCTTGTGATACATACTTTCTCCCTTTCCCCCCTCGACACGTCCGTGTCGGGGATATAGATCAATTTTCTACGTTACCAAGCTCTGCCGTAAAACGCTCGAGCTGTCTTGCGGCACGTCTGTTGTTCTGCTCCTTAAGCTCCGGATCGCTTGCCGCAGTTCGTCCGGCGTAGTACGATGCCCTCTCGATCAGTGCGGTATCACGGCAGGCTGCCGCCAACGTGAAGTTCATCTGACCGTGCTGACGGATGACTCCGTTCGCGCCGATAAAGTCGCCGGGACCGCGCAGCTCAAGGTCGTATTCCGCGATACGGAAGCCGTCTGAGGTGCTTTTTATCGCGTTCAGTCTTTCTCGTGCCGTGCTGTTCTTCGTGTCGGAGACTAAGACGAAGTACGATTTCGCGCTCCCTCGTCCGACACGTCCGCGAAGCTGATGCAGCTGTGACAGTCCGAAGCGTTCCGCGTTCTCGACTATCATGAGTGTCGCGTTCGGGACGTTCACGCCGACCTCGATAACGGTCGTTGAAACGAGTACGTCGAGCTGTCCTGCGGAGAACTCGTTCATCACGGCTTCACGCTGTGATGCCTTCAGCTTTCCGTGGACACAGCCGACCCGAAGCTCGGGAAGTGCCTCCGCAAGCACACCTGCGTGGACGGTCGCGGCTTTCAACGGTACGGAGGTATCGCGCCAGCTCTCGATGAGCGGAAGGTTAGACAGCTCATCCGCGCTCCCCTCGGAGGCTCTCGGCTCCTCGCTCTCGTCAACAGCCGGACAGACCACGTACACCTGATGCCCCTCCTCGACCTGTCGTCTGATAAAGCCGTTCAGTCGTTCTCTGTAGCGTTCGTCAACTATAAAGGTATCTATACTTTGTCGTCCTGCCGGAAGCTCGTCTATACGTGAAACGTCTATGCTTCCGTACATCGCAAGGGTGAGGGTACGCGGTATCGGGGTCGCGCTCATGACGAGGCAATGTATATCGGAGGCTTTTTCGAGAAGTGCCGCTCTTTGCGTAACGCCGAAGCGGTGCTGCTCGTCTATGACGGCAAGCCCGAGACGTTCTATCGTCGTTCCCTCGGATAT
The DNA here is from genome assembly GCA_964431775.1 of uncultured Ruminococcus sp. Classification (GTDB taxonomy): domain Bacteria; phylum Bacillota; class Clostridia; order Oscillospirales; family CAG-272; genus UMGS1696. The sequence continues at coordinate 1,780 of CAYSKU010000242.1, forward strand.
CAGTGCGTGAGTGCCGATGACTACATCTGTCTTTTCATCAAGTGACGGCTCGTCCGAGAGTGACGAAAGTATACGCTCGCGCTCCTTTTTCTTCGTTGAGCCGGTGAGCAGGGCGCAGCGTATGCCGAGACGTCCGAAAAGCTCGGATAGGTCTGCAAAGTGCTGATCTGCAAGTATCTCGGTGGGTGCCATAAGTGCGGCACGTCTGCCGTTCTTCACGGCGATATATATGGCTGCCGCCGCAACGACGGTCTTTCCGCTTCCGACGTCTCCGGTGAGGATGCGGTTCATTAGGAACTCACCGCCAAGGTCTGCGGCGATCTCGTTTATGGAGCGTCGTTGTGCGCCGGTCAGCTCGAACGGAAGCACGCTCTTGAATTCGGCGGCATTCTGCGGCGTTATCCTCATCCGCACGGTATTCTCGCGCTTGAGCTTCGCGCCGGACAGTGCGATCGAGAGGAACATAAGGTACAGCTCATCGAAAACGAGACGTCTTTTTGCCGCCTCGAGTGCCGCTGTCGATTCCGGTCTGTGGATATTCGAGATCGTATAGCCGAGGGTCGGCAGATGAAGCTCTGTCAGGGCATCGGGGGGAAGGAATTCCGTAAGCTCGTTTCCGCAGAGTCTGAACGCCTCATCTACGAGTGAGGTCATCACACGCTGTGTCAGTCCTGCGGAGAGCGGATAGACCGGAACTATATCGCGGAGAGGTACGCCCTCGACATACGGCTCACATATCGGGTTTCCGACACGGAGCCGTCCCTTATCGAGGGTAAATCTGCCGAAAAAGCGAAAGGTCGCGCCGACGGTAAGCTTTTCCCGAAGATAGGTCTGATTAAAGTACACGACCTCCGCCGTATCGCTCTCGTCGAAGGCGCGTACCTTCAAAAGGGTCATGCCGCGCTTCAGCATACTGACGGACGGCTCGACTGCAATGGTAAGGTAGACGGAATACGGGCAGTCCGTCTCTCCGTTATTCAGTTTTTCTCGCACCTCTGCAAGTGACACGGTCGCTCCGCGATCCTGATATGCACGCGGATAGCATCGGAGAACGTCCTCCACCGTCACGATCCCCATTTTAAGGAGGGCGGCTGCCCTTGCCTCGCCTACTCCGCGAAGCCGTGTGACGGAGGTCTCAAGCTTTGATCTTTCGGTATCCATAAGTCTGCTCGTTATGTGATGTATATATATTTATATGGTAGCATAAACGCCCGAATATTTCAAGACCGCCGTGAGGCGGCACAAACGTTACTTTAGTCGGATAGTAGAGCGATATCACGATGGTATAGTAAAACAGACCGTCAGCAGACCGGATCTGCACAAATGATATTGTCGTGGGATATCTTCCAACTTAAACTTCACGAACGCCGAT
>CAYSKU010000243.1:0-3086 GCA_964431775.1 uncultured Ruminococcus sp.
GCCTCCCTCCGGGAGGGAGGGGGACCGCGTTAGCGGTGGAAGGAGAATAAATTTGCACACCAATAATATTGTCGTGGGATATCGTAAAGCCTAAACCGAACTAACGCCGATGACTGCTTGCGGTCTCAGACCGCTGCCTCAGCAGACATAAATTACAAACTATACAAGGATAAAACGATCATGAATATTTCACAAAGCATCCGCAGACTTGCGGATACCGCCGAAGCCGAAATGGCTTCCATCTACGCCGATATCGACTCGATATCACGTGACAATACCGAACACGTCCTCGACTGCTTCCGCAGGTGCGAGGTCTCCGAATCCCTTTTCGCCCCCTCTACCGGCTACGGCTACGGCGATCGCGGACGTGACGTCATCGATACCCTTGCCGCAAGGGTCTTCCGCGCCGATGCCGGCTTTATGCGTACCTCCCTCCTCTCGGGTACGCACACCCTCACCGTCGCGCTGTTCGGTATCCTGCGTCCAGGGGACGTCATGCTCTCCATAAGCGGCACTCCCTACGACACCCTCCTCGACGTTATCGGTATCGACGAGAACGGTCGTCCGAACGGAAAGATCGGGGACGGCTCACTTGCGGATTTCGGTGTGACGTTCGTAAAGAGCGAGCTTCGCGCAAAGGAGGAGCGAGGTGCGGACGGTCTTCCGTTCGACCTTGACGGTATGCGCCGTCTGATGGACGAATACGGTGAGCGCGTCAAGATGGTGTACGTCCAGCGTTCGAAGGGGTACGCCGACCGTCCGACACTGACGGTGCGTGAGATACGCCGTGCGGCATACGAGGCTGCCGAGTACGCGAAAAAGCTCGGTATAAGGAAGCCTGTGTTCATGGTGGACAACTGCTACGGTGAGTTCACGGAGCGTGAAGAGCCGTGCGCGAGGCCGCTTAACGGTGCAGCCGACGAGCTGGCGGTCGATCTCATGGCAGGCTCACTCATCAAGAACCCGGGCGGCGGCATGGCTGACATCGGGGGCTACATAGTCGGAGGTGAGGCGGCTGTTGAGCTGTGCGGCTATCGCCTGACGTCCCCGGGTGTAGGTCTTGAGGTAGGCGCGTCTCTCGGGCAGAACCGAAACCTGATAAAGGGGCTGTTCTACGCACCGCACACGGTGGCACAGGCGATGAAGACGGCGCACCTTGCGGCGTATATGTTCGAGAAGCTGGGGTATCGCGTTGAGCCGAGGTGGGACGAGCGGCGCAGTGACATAGTACAGGCGATAGACTGCGGCGAGGGGGACAAGCTCGTTGCGTTCTGTCAGGGGATACAGTCAGCATCGCCGATAGACGCGCACGTCACGCCGTATCCGTGGGAGATGCCGGGGTACGCAGATCCGGTCATCATGGCGGCAGGAGCGTTCGTCGGAGGAGCGTCCATCGAGCTGTCGGCAGACGGACCGATGAGACCGCCGTACACTGCGTTCATGCAAGGCGGCTTGACCTACGAGAGCGCACGTCTCGGTATCATGTCCGCCGCCTGTCGGGTCGGCTGAGCCGCCGAGCAGTCATCGGCGTTAGTTCAGTCGAGACCGAAAGAGATCCCACGACAATGTTATTGTTGCAGACTTATTTATAGAACGTTCGTCCTGTGCAGACCGCACGTAGGTGCATAAAAAGAAGGGAACGCGTGCGTTCCCAACATATTTAATACGTGCAGTCTGTAGATAACAAGCAGTCTGCACAGACAAAAAGTCAGCAGACCAAGTTTGCATACATGATATTGTCGTGGGACTTCTTTCAACCCAAGCTTCACGAACGCCGATTCATGCCTGCGGTCTCAGACCGCCGCCCCGACGGATTCGGTGAGGCGTTTGAGGAATTCGTAGAGCTGCTCCTTGACCTCGCGGTCAAGGTTGCCGAACGACCGAAGTATCGTCGCGATACTGCCGAGTCGCCCCTCCGTCAGGTCGGAGATCGTCTTCGCACCCGTTGACTCGAGTACGCTGAACAGCGTCTCCGTGAACTGCCGCCTCTCACCGCTGTCGAGCTTCGACAGCCACGAGCGCAGTACCTGATCGTTCCGCTTCCCCTGCTTCGACAGACTGTCGAGGTGGATGAACCGCGCACCGAGTACGCTCCACGAGAACGGGTCGTGCTGGAACAAGCCGTTGCGGAGCGTGCTTTCGATGACGTGATAGTCTCCGCTATGCTCGAGGAGCATACCGATCATCGAGGACTGCGGAACGAACGTCACGATGCGATCCGCGACCCTCCTGTATTCGTCTGACGACAGTACCGGCGCAAGAAAGCCGGGGCCGTCGTTGCTGTACGCCGTGACTATCCGCGATTGCACGTGCGGAGGGGCGAACGCCGCCGAGTAGACGGACAGGTTTCCCCCCTTCGAGTGACCGCCCATGCGGATGTCTCCGCGATACACTGCCGCAACGTCCGTGACGTAGGCGGCGGCTTGCTCCTGCGAACGTATCGGGCAGGTGAAGCTCAGGTTGAAATCCTCGTGCCAGCCGGCAAGGGTGTCGTCAGTGCCGCGAAACGCGATGAATATCGAGTTGTCGGGCAGGATGTAGGTGACGGCGGCAAATTGCATAGGCTCTACGTCGTCGGTGCGATTGACGTAGTACGCGGCATAGACCTCCGAGAAGCGCGGACAGGACGCGGCTCTTCTGAATAGCTCCGTCGTCTCGCTCGGCACGACCGCGCCGAGATCCTCGCCGTTCGGAAAGTGCTGCTCGTACTGCCTGAGGCATTCGGAGAGGCGTTTGGGCGTTCCGAGTACCTCGGAGGGGACGATATCGCGATACTCGATGAACGAGAGCATCGAGAGGATGAGGTTATCGACCTCGTTGAACGGCGCGTTGCCAAACGTCAGGTCTCCGCGCCAGCTAAGATAATCAAAAATATTCGGCATATTACCTCTCCTGTTTGTTTTGTCTTATGCAGAGTCGGCGTCGTCGCCACAAATGGTGACCGCGATGCCTCCCTCCGAGAGGGAGGGGGACCGCGTTAGCGGTGGAAGGAGATAGATCTGCACCAATGATATTGTCGTGCGATATCTTTCAACCTCGACTTCACGAACGCCGATGACCGTTTGCAGCCTCAGGCTGCCTCGGGC
>CAYSKU010000244.1:0-3079 GCA_964431775.1 uncultured Ruminococcus sp.
ATAGCCTCACGGAGGGGAGAGAACCACTGACCGTTGTAAACGAGCTCACCGAGCTTCTGAGCAACGATAGCCTTGAAGTGGGAGGTCTCCTTGTCGAGTGTGATGGTCTCGAGAACGTCGTGTGCCTTGTAGAGGATAGTGCCGGCGGGAGTCTCGTATACGCCGCGGCTCTTCATACCTACGAGACGGTTCTCAACGATGTCGAGAAGACCGATACCGTTCGCACCGCCGATGGCGTTCAGCTTTTCGATGAGGGTGACACAGTCGGTCTCAACACCGTCGAGTGCGGTCGGGACACCCTTTTCGAAGTGGATCGTAACGTAGGTGGGAGTGTCGGGAGCCTGCTCGGGGGATACGCTCAGCTCAAGGAAGCCCTTCTTGTTGTAGTTAGGCTCGTTTGCCGGGCTTTCGAGGTCGAGACCCTCGTGGCTGAGGTGCCAAAGGTTCTTGTCCTTCGAATAGTTGGTCTCACGATTTATCTTCAGCGGAATGTTGTGAGCCTCTGCGTAGTCGATCTCCTCGTCACGGGACTTGATATCCCAGATCCTCCACGGTGCGATGATGGTCATGTCGGGAGCGAACGCCTTGATGGTCAGCTCGAAGCGTACCTGGTCGTTGCCCTTACCGGTGCAGCCGTGACAGATGGCATCGGCACCCTCTGCCTTTGCGATCTCAACGAGACGCTTTGCGATGCACGGACGTGCATGGGATGTACCGAGAAGGTAGTCCTCGTACTTTGCGTCAGCCTTGAGGCAGGGCCAGATGTACTCCTCGATGTATTCCTTGCGGAGATCCTCGATGTAGAGCTTGGAGGCACCGGTCTTGAGAGCCTTTTCCTCAAGTCCCTCAAGCTCGTCGGCCTGACCGACGTTACCGGAGACTGCGATGACCTCACAGCCCTCATAGTTCTCCTTCAGCCACGGAATAATAATGGATGTATCAAGACCGCCGGAATAGGCGAGAACGATCTTCTTTATCTCTTTTTTCATTTTTATGTACCTCTTTTTTGTGTATTTCCTTTGTGTGACTATATTATACCTCTGCCGTGTCGAAATTGCAATAGGCAAGATTAACAAATCGGAATAAATATACAATAAATAATTATAAAAATACACGATACAGACGCGAATATTCACGATATATGCAGTATTGAAGGACACCGTGACACGGTCGTCCTGTACCGACCCTTGCACAAAAGGCATAAATTGACGCGGTTAGAGAATAGAGCAATGGGTCAAAATAAACAACGTATCACGGATGGAAGGGAGCTTTTATATGAGATACACAAAACAAACGCTTGCGTTTTTGACGTCATTGTCGATGCTTGCCTCGGCGGCGGTGCAGAGCTGTGCCGCAGAGTACAGAGAGACCGGTATCTTCGATATCTTTACCGAAAAGGAGGAGCTGCCGGAGGACGTTCTGCCGGAGAGAGGGGACAGAAGCCCGGATAAAGAAAAAAAGACCGACGACTCCGGTCAAAAGCAAAGGAACGAGCGGCACGGTGAGCGTGTGTGCGGTGCCTCGACACCCGGAGCCTCGGGCTGGTACTGTAAGCATATGGAGGGAGGCGAGAGACCTCCGCTTCCGTCCGAGATGTCGTTTATCGGGGAGCATGGCGGCTACTATCTCGGTGAGGATGAAAAGGTCATATACCTGACCTTTGATGCAGGCTACGAGAACGGCAATGTCGAGCGTATACTCGACACACTGCGAGCCGAGGAGGTTCCGGCGGCGTTCTTCATCCTCGAGAACCTTGTTTCCAAAAATACCGCACTCGTACAGCGTATGATAGACGAGGGACATACGGTCTGCAACCATACCGCCGTCCACCCCGACATGACGACCAAAACGGAAGCTGAGTTTGGTGCGGAGCTTGCACGTCTCGAGAGGGTATATAAGGATACCTTGGGAGTCGATATCGCGAGATACTATCGACCGCCGGAGGGACGCTTTACGGAGGAGAACCTGAAATGGGCAGAGTCGCTCGGCTACAGGACGATCTTTTGGAGCTACGCCTACGCCGATTGGGATAACGAGCATCAGCCGCCGACCGACAAGGCACTTCAAAAGGTGCTGTCGGGAACGCATAACGGGGAGGTGCTTCTCCTGCACCCGACCTCCTCAACTAACGCGGATATACTTCCGCAACTGATCGGGGAGTGGAAGCGTATGGGCTACCGCTTCGGAACACTTGATGAGCTGACGGAGAGGAAGTAGAGAGATAAAAAATGCGTCTGACAAAGCATATCGTATCGATAGCGGTGACGACCTGCCTGCTTTGTAGCGTTCCGCAGAACGCGGCAGGAGCGGAGGTCGTCTACTCATGGCATACGAACAGCAAGAATATCGCATTGACGTTCGATGACGGACCGCATCCGGTGTACACTCCGGAGATACTCGATATTCTCGAGGAATACGGAGTCCGTGCGACCTTTTTCACTATCGGACAGAACGTAGAGTGGTATAATGACGTTTTCAGGATGGAGTATGAAGCCGGACATGAGATAGGGAATCACACGTATTCGCACATGAACCTCGGTAAGCTGCCGTATAAGGAGGTCTGTAGGGAGATAGAGGAAGCGGAGGAGCTGGTGTACGAGGCGGTCGAATACAGGACGAGACTTCTCAGACCGCCGGGAGGGATACTTGGCGAAGACCTGCGCCGTGCGGCGGCAGATCTTGACTATACGGTCATATGCTGGTCGGTCGATACTCTCGACTGGGCGCACACACCGAGTGACGTTATAGCGAAGCAGGTGCTTGAGAACGTAAAGGGAGGGGATATAATCCTGTTTCACGATTACGTCTCTGGCGACTCTCCTACACCGGAGGCACTGCACATGATAATTCCGGCACTTCTTGATGAGGGCTACAGCTTCGTCACCGTCTCCGAGCTTCTCAACGCCTCTTGAGATCTAATGCCCCGCAGAGGAACATCAGATCAAGAAAACGCCACGAGGGCGTTTTCTTACATAAATATTACGTGCGATCTGCATAAGACTAAAGTCTGTAGATACCTTAAATTTAGGGCGTGTTTGAAAAAAGTCAATATGCACAGATAGCGGAGCTTTTTGCGCTA
>CAYSKU010000245.1:0-533 GCA_964431775.1 uncultured Ruminococcus sp.
GATAAGCACCGACGAGCTGTTCAAGCATCGTGTGTCGATAGACATGACCCCCGAGAACTCGTGGTTCTCCGCCTCCGTCGGCGGACTGATCTCCCTAAAGATCATAAACGCGGAGGGTGAGGAGGAGTTCTTCGAGAGAGTCGTGCTTCGCCGCTCCTTCCCCGTTACCGCCCCCGACGAGTTTCTTTCCGTCCGCGAACCCGACACACGCCTGAAGGGTCGCGGTGCGGAGATCGGCATGATCAGAAACATCAACATATTCGACAAGCAGACGGTAGACCTTTTGAACGCGGAGCTCGAGCTTCGTTACTTCACTCCCACGATCACAAAGATAACCTCCGCAAAGGAAAAGTTCGGCTACAACTACTGGGAGGCTGACACCTCCGCCGGAAGCGTATCCCTCGTTCTGAACAATCCGTTCAGCAACATTCGAAAGCTCGAGGACGGTCGTATCTTCATCTCCGACATGGACGGTAACTGCTTCCTCATTCCCGACCCCAAAAAGCTCGACCGTAATAGCTACAAGTACATCG
>CAYSKU010000245.1:543-3045 GCA_964431775.1 uncultured Ruminococcus sp.
CTTTACGTATATTATAACAGATATAAATGGTGAATAATTATGAAGCTTATGTATGATCTGCCGGAGGTAGACAAAGCCGCCTTTGATGCGGTGGCCTCCGGAGAAAAAACGATGTACGTTATTCCCTTCAATATCGTTGATGACAAGTTCGTAAACGGTTGGACGTGCGTAACGGATAAGAGGATATACTGTATCCTCGACGGTAAGGTACTGAGTACCTTTGAGCTTGCGCGGTGTACGGTCTTCTCAACGGAGGTGCTATACGGTAACTGCGCGTTCTACGCGGTCATAGACGGCACGACCACCCTCATCTGCCGTTTCCTCAGCGGACGAAATCTGCCGCGCTACTCCGTTCTCGTTCAGACCTGTGAGGTGCTTGCCGAAAAGTGCCGCAAGGCTGCCGACCCGGGTGAGCCGGTCGTCAACAATGAAGCGGAGCGTTTCTGCCCGACGTGCGGTCGTCCGTTCATTGCCGGAAGTAAGATATGTCCGTTCTGCCGAAACACCAAGGAGGTCTACATGAAGCTCTGGGGACTGACGAAGGGTCTCCGTCTCATGCTGTTCTTCCCTCTGCTGGTCTCGGCTATATCCCTGTTCTTCTCGTTCCTGCTTCCGCAGATCCAGAAGGTCGCGGTCAACGATTACCTCTTAAACGAGGGCATACGTCCGGTAACGTCGATGAGTGACCCGAACCTTCGCGCCTTCATGCTCATATTCCTTGCGATAATCTCGATAGACCTTGCCTCACGTATCCTCGGCGTTCTCCAGAGCCGCGTCTCCGCGATCTCCGGTAACAAGTTCACGCTGATGATGCGTACCCTCCTCTACGAAAAGATATCGACCCTTTCGGTCTCCTCCATCGGGCGCAAGTCCACGGGTGACCTCATGGGACGTATCACCGGCGACGTAAACGCCGTTCAGTCGTTCGTCACCGGTCAGCTGCCGAGCCTTTTCTCGCAGGCGGTCTCGTTCGTCTTCGCGCTGGCACTGCTGCTGATACTCGACCCGATGATGAGCCTTTTCGTATTCATCCCTCTTCCGCTGATCGTCTACCTCGTCTCCAAGTTCTGGAACACGATGCAGAGACGCAACGTAAAGAACTGGGTGCTTGCACACCACGTCAACCTGTTCCTACAGGACGTTCTCAACGGTATCCGAGTAGTAAAGGCGTTCGGTAACGAGGAGCGTGAGATCAAGAACTTCCACGAGCGCACGAACCGTTCTTCGAAGTATTCCGAGGGCAACGCGAAGCTGTACGACACGGTCTTTCCGCTTCTTGCGTTCGGCGTTCGTATCGGCAGCTATCTGATAATGTTCTACGGAAACTATCTGCTCTTCAAGGGTACGATGAGCTACGGTGAGCTTCACCAGTTCAACTCCTACGCGAACATCATATACGGACCTCTGCTCACTATCACGTTCATTCCGAGACAGATCTCCGAGTTCCTTACCTCTCTCGGCAAGGTGCTTGAGATACTCGAGGAAGAGCCTGAGGTCTCCGATATCGGACTTCCTATCGATATCTCCATCGAGGGTGACGTAAGCATCCGCAACGTAACGTTCGGCTACGACTCCTACAACCCTGTTCTCGAGAACATCAACTTCGAGGTCAAGAAGGGTGAGATGATAGGTATAGTCGGGCATTCGGGCTGTGGTAAGACTACGCTCATAAACCTTCTCATGCGTCTGTACGACGTAACGGAGGGTGAGATACTTATCGACGGCGTAAACATCAAGGACATATCGCAGAACGCGCTCCGTTCGCAGATAGGTGTCGTTCTACAGGAAACTCACCTGTTCTCGGGTTCTATCCGCGACAACATCAAGTATGCGAAGCCGCACGCAAGTGACGAGGAGGTCATAGCGGCGGCGAAGATGGCGAACGCGCACGACTTTATCGTCAACCTGCCGGAGGGCTACAACACGATGGTAGGTGAGAAGGGCTATTCCCTTTCGGGCGGTGAACGTCAGAGAGTCGCTATCGCACGTGCGCTGATACACAATCCGAAGATACTTATTCTCGACGAAGCAACAGCCGCGCTCGACACGGAGACGGAGAAGCTGATACAGGATGCGTTAAACAAGCTGTCCAAGGACAGGACGTGCTTTGCTATCGCGCACCGTCTGTCAACGCTCCGCAACGCGAACCGACTGATAGTTCTCGACAAGGGACACCTTGCGGAATCGGGTACACATCAGGAGCTTCTCGATCAGAAGGGCTTCTACTGGCGACTCGTTATGGCACAGCGTCAGGACTCCGGTATGCTCAAGCAGACCGCAGCCGCACGTGAAGCCGGCGAAGCCGCTCGCCGCCAGCGTGTCAATGCCTCCAAAGCCGTCTGAGGCGGCGGTCTGAGGCGGCTGAGCCGCCGAGCGGTCATCGGGTCGGCTGAGCCGACAGGCATGAATCGGCGTTCGTGAAGCTGAGATTGCACGACATCCCACGACAATGTTATTTGTGCGGACTTGGGTCTGTTGACAGGTCGGCTGAGCCGACAGGCA
>CAYSKU010000246.1:0-3030 GCA_964431775.1 uncultured Ruminococcus sp.
TAGCCGGAGCGATGTCAACGAACGGTACGCAGAGAACGACCTCACAGCCGTCCTTGCCGGCGGTCAGCTCCGCAGTCTTTGCGGCAGTCGCCGCAGCGGCACTCGGGGTCATGTTCATCTTCCAGTTGCCGGCTATTATAACTTTACGGGATTCCTTTTTCATTTTACTATACCTCTGTAGCTTTCGGAAATTATATATAGATCAGTCCATGATACGTAAAACGCCGGGGAGTCGGAAGCTTCCCCGGCATTTTTTACAGATCATTACTTGTCAAGAAGGCACGCGATGCCGGGAAGCTCAAGACCTTCGAGGAATTCGAGGGATGCGCCGCCGCCGGTGGAGATGTGCGTCATCTTGTCGGCGTAGCCGAGCTGCTCAACAGCCGCCGCAGAGTCGCCGCCGCCGATGATGGAGATCGCGCCGGACTCGGCAACAGCCTTCGCAACGGCACGTGTACCGGATGCGAAGTTCTCCCATTCGGAAACGCCCATCGGGCCGTTCCAAACTACAGGACCTGCCCCAATGATGCTCTTGGAGTACAGCTCCTGAGTCTTTTCGCCGATGTCGAGACCCATCCAGCCGTCCGGAATGGAGTCGGAGTAGATACGCATGAACGTTGTGTCTTCCTTGTATTCGCGACCGATAACGTTGTCAACGGGGAGGAGGAAGTTTACGCCCTTAGCCTTTGCCTTTGCCATAAGCTCACGTGCGAGGTCGAGCTTGTCCTCTTCGCAGATGGACGTACCGGTGGAGTTACCGAGAGCGCGGAAGAAGGTGTAAGCCATACCGCCGCCGATGATGAGGGTATCGACCTTTTCGATGAGGTTGTTGATAACGCCGATCTTATCGGATACCTTTGCACCGCCGAGGATAGCGACGAAGGGTCTCTTGGGATCGTCGAGAGCCTTACCCATTACGTCGATCTCCTTCTGGATGAGGAAGCCGCAAACTGCCGGCAGGTAGTCGGCAACACCGGCGGTAGAGCCGTGTGCGCGGTGAGCGGTACCGAAGGCATCGTTTACATAGATCTCGGCGAGGGAAGCGAGAGCCTTTGCAAACTCGGGGTCGTTCTTCTCCTCAGCTGCGTGGAAACGAACGTTTTCGAGAAGCATGACTTCTCCGTCCTTAAGAGCGGCAGCCTTAGCCTGTGCATCGGGACCGATAACGTCGGAAGCGAGGGTCACCGGAATACCCTTTGCGGTAAGGTCGTCTGCAACGATCTTGAGTGAGAGCTTGGTGATGTCCTTCTTGCCCTTTTCGAGAGCGGCAGCAGCAGCAGCCTCCTGCTCCTCAGCCGGAAGAGCCTCGATCTTCTTCTTCTCCTTCTTGTCGAGCTTCAGCTCGGCATCGAGGACGTTGTGAGGTCTGCCCATATGGGAGCAGAGGATGACACGTGCGCCCTGCTCTACGAGGTAGCGAATGGTCTTCATCGCGCCGACGATACGCTTGTCGTCGGTGATGACGCCGTCCTTAACAGGCACGTTAAAGTCGCATCTTACGAGGACCTTTTTGCCGCGGACGTCGATATCTTCAACGGATCTCTTGTTATAAGTCATAGTAAACCCCTTCTTCGTGATAGGATCGAAAATATAAATTTTTTTCCAACCATTAATATACCACATTTTCGCTCTATAATCAATGGTTTTTCGAAAATTTACAAATTACCATATGATTTTGCCGGCGGTCTGAGACCGCAGGCGGTCATCGGCACATTTAAAGTCGAAACCGTTCGACATCCCACGACAATATCATTGGTGCAGGCTCGTCTGCTGACGTTAGCTTTAGTTGAGCGTGAATGAGCCTCCCTCCGGGAGGGAGGGGGACCGCTTTAGCGGTGGAAGGAGAATCGGCGGCGGCGTGACGCCGCAGGCATGAATCGGCGTTCGTGAAGCTTAGATCGGAAGACATCCCACGACAATATCATTGGTGCAGATTTGGTCTGCCGTTTGTTACCTATTCTGTATATTTAGCGATCTTGCTACAATTACAGTAATAAAATTTGTAAGATGACACAATACTCTATATATTTACATATCGCCATATATAATGTATAATATAGATATAAAAAGCGATGTATTGCTTTTTATTACAGTCGGCGGCTGTTTGCAAAAAGCTCTGTAACAAAAACGGAGTGAAGAAAGGGGATAGTCCGATGGTTTAGAACGTTTAACGCACGAAAGTTGATAAAAACAGCAACGTTCGAGCTTCGCCAAGCTGTTTTCTGAGTCTATCGTCTATTTATGAAAATGAGGTAAAAAATGAAAACAAAACTGACGAAAATAAAACTGCTTTTTCTTTCGATCTCCTTGATCGTTATGAGCTTCGTTACAGTCTCGGCGGTCGCTCCTGAAGACCACCATACTCACATCGATCATGAGGACAGCGAAAATTGTATCTATAGCTGTACGCATTCGATCAATATTCATTCTCCGATGGAACGTGCAGACCATCGAAGCACGGAGGAGAACGAAAGGCTTATGAGTGAGTTTTCGGAGATATCCTCTGATGCGGAGTTTGCCGAATGGATATCGGAATATTATGAGATACCGTTTACGGAAGCGGATCTTGTACGATTGCGCGAATATGCGCGTTCCGTTCAATGAATACGATCGAGCCTTCCGTATTCATTGAATTGGAGGAGAGCTGCGATGAGGTCTTGAGCCTACTGCGAAATTCCGGAAACTAAATCGATACAGAAATATCGTAATATAACATAGATCTACGACCTCGTAAATGTCGTTTGAAACATTTACGAGGGCTTTGTATTTTTGTAAAGCAGCTCCATCCTTGTTTTCCCCCATGTCCGTTCGCAAAAACGTGTGCGGCTCACTATATCACCGACTGACGTCACCCCAACCGGTAGGGACGAACGGTCGGCTGAACCGACAGGCATGAATCGGCGGCGGCGTGACGCCGCAGGCGGTCATCGGCGTTCGTAAAGTCGAAACCGTTCGACATCCCACGACAATATCATTTGGTGCAGGCTCGTCTGCTGACGTTAGCTTTAGTTGAGCGTGAATGAGCCTCCC
>CAYSKU010000247.1:0-3030 GCA_964431775.1 uncultured Ruminococcus sp.
ATACGCACGTATTTCAAGGGGAAATTCTGAAGTATAGCGCAAAAAGCTCCGCTATCTGTGCGTATTGACTTTTTTCAAACACGCCCTAGCAGACCGCACGTATTAAACATATTGAAAGTGTCTACGTTTTCGAACCTGTAAAATAACGTAAGACCTAAACCTTCCCCCCCAACGAAAAAACGAGCCGGACTCTCGTCCGACTCGTTCTTTTTTGTTCTGTCTATTACTTTACGATAACAGAGGTGACGTGCGGCTGTGCGCCGTTGTACCAGTAGAGGAAGCCCTCGATGTCGATGGTGTCACCGATGTTCAGTCCCTGTACTGCCTTGTAAGCGTCTGTCGTCTCGTTGCAGAGATAATACTCGACAACAAAGGTGTAGGTCGCGCCGTTTACGGATGCTTTGAAGTAAAGGTCACTGTCGGTGCCTTCCTGACCGGAGCCGTCCCAGCTGTAAAGGAATGCGGCTTCGTTGCCCTCTGCATCTGTGGAGGGTTCAACGGTCATTCCGCTGAAGGCTACGAGCTTGTTCTGATGGTCGATGAGACCGTCTGTGCCGAGAAGTGCGGTAGCGTCCATAGGCTCCGCTACGTAGCTTCCCTCGAGGATCTCGAACGTGGAGTCGATGATCTCGACCTCACCGGACCACTCGGTCTTGTTGCCGGATACCTTGATCTTCGTACCGGTAGTCAGCTTTGCATAGTCCTCCTCGGAGCAGGGCATATCATAAATGAAGTATGCGCCATCCTTATCCTGTGTATAGATGGTAGCCTTATTGTCCCACCAGGACTGCTTTGCCTGAACGTAGGCTTCGATAACAACGGGGGCTTCGATCTCCGCTGCCGCGTACTCGGCGTAGGTCATAACGCCTTCGGACTTTACGTCAGCTGCTGCATCTGACGCGCCGTCATCACCCGAGCAGGAAACAGCGGCAAACATCATCATGGCAGACATGACGAGAGCAAGAAGCTTTTTCATTTTCGTATTTCTCCTTAATTTTTGATGTCGTTCTCGGAACGTACATATTAATTATACTCCGAATTATCGATAAGTCAATATGCTGCCTGTTTTTTTTCGGTTTTGACGATATTACGACACATCTGACAGTTTTCTTTTGTACAACTCGAATGACATTTTTTCGCAGTTCTCACTTATGCCTATATTCTCTGCTCCAACGAAATATGTCATACGTCAAATCGACCGAACGATCTTACGTCAGGCTCGATATTTTCTCCGAAATTCATATCAAGTTCACAAATACGTAATATAATGGTTGAAGCAATAATATATCGAAAGGAAAAAAGCGAAAATGAAGAAAAAACAGATGAGTCTGCTTCTCTGCGCGCTCATGCTTGCATCGTCCGTATCGATGTTCGCCTGCTCCGAAAACGGAAGCGCAGACAGCGGCACGGGAACAGACGTAGGCACGTCCGCAGACGGAGCGGTCACGCCGGAAGCGGAGACCGAGCCGGAGACCGAGGCGGCAAAGCTCGAGCTGCCGTCCGACCTCACCTTCTCGGGAGAGACGTTCACCTTTGGTGTAGTCGATAACGCGAACGCCAGAAACTTTCTCGTAATGGAGGAGCTGACAGGTGAAGCGTTGAACGATGCACAGTTCGAGGTCATCGAGGAGGCGCAGGAGAAGCTTGACGTAACGATAGCACAGCACGTTCTGACGACCGGCTATCCGGCTGCCGGAAGTCTCACTCCGCTGATCGCGGCAGGTGACGACACGATACAGGTAGCGAACGTATTCTGCGTAGACACGACGACCCTCTTAACGGGCGGACAGATAGTCGGCTATGCTGACGTACCGCACATCGACCTTGAGAAGCCGTGGTGGGATCAGAGCGTAAACAGTGAGCTTATGCTCGGCAATATGCGTTACGCGGCGATCGGAGATCTTTCGATCTCGACGCACGACCTGACGTACATACTTCTCTTCAACAAGCAGAAGATAACGGACTTTGGACTTGACGATCCGTACCGGCTCGTAAGTGACGGAAAATGGACGGTCGATACGATGTCTCTGATGATGGAGGCGGCAACTCTTGACGCGGACGGTGACGGTCAGTGGACACGTGACGATATGTACGGCTACGCGGCGCACTCCAAGATGACTCTACCGAGCTTTTGGATAGGTGCGGGCTTCCAGACGATCGCGCTTGACGAGACCGGAACTCCGCAGCTCCACATAGGTGATGAAGCGTTCGTCAGCTTCTTCGAGAAGGTATTCCAGATCACCTACGACAACGGCTCGAAGTATAACGGCAGTGACCGTGACGTAGGTGAGGACGTACCGACCGCCTCACGTGAGCTGTTCCGTGAGGGCAAGGTGCTCTTTATCGACTGCTCGATGTTCTGGGTAGAGTCTCTCCGCGACATGGAGACAGACTTTGGTATCATTCCGTATCCGAAGCTCGATGAATCGCAGAGCGACTATCACGCACGTGTAAGCTACTATATGCCTCCGGTCATTCCGGCGACCAACACAAGGCTTGAGCTGACCGGTGCGATACTCGAGATGACGAACTATCTTGCACGCAGCAAGGTAACTCCGGCGTACTACGAGGTAGTATTAAAGGGCAAGGTATCGCGTGACGAGGAGAGCTCCGCTATGCTCGACCTGATCTTTGCGAATCGCGTTATCGACCTTGGTGACACGCTGTTCTGCTCGCTCGTTCGTGACGGCTTCATGACCTCGCTCTATTCGAACGACCAGCGCGATCTCATGTCCACCTACGCGACCCAGCAGAAGATCCTCAACAAAAACATCGAAAAGACCATGGAACTCGTAAACTAAGCGGTCGCCTGAGGCGACAGGCAGTCATCGGCGCACTTGCAGCTTGGGTCGAAAGACATCTCACGACAATGTAATTTGGTGCAAAGTCGGTCTACATAGTCGCCTGAGGCGACAGGCAGTCATCGGCGGCGGTCTGAGACCGCAAGCAGGCATCGGCGCACTTGCAGTTTGGGTCGAAAGAGATCCCACGACAATCTGATTGGTGCAGGAGCGGTCTACCGACTAGGCT
>CAYSKU010000248.1:0-3002 GCA_964431775.1 uncultured Ruminococcus sp.
AAATATAGTTTATCTTTATTTTTCGTTCCGGCGGCAGCAAGCCACCGCCCTACACAAAGGGGTCATGATAGCCGACAAGACCTACACAAATGATATTGTCGTGGGTTATCTTTTGGTTTCGGCTGAAAGTGCGCCGATGACCGCCAGTCGGCTCAGCCGACCCGATGACCGCCCGTCGCCTCAGGCGACCCGATGACTGCCCGTCGGCTCAGCCGACCCGATGACTGCACCAATAATATTGTCGTGGGATATCTTTCAATTTCGACTGAAATAACGCCGATGACTGCGCGCAGCCTCAGGCTGCCTATTTGGGGAGCTTGAAGATCTTGCGGAGCTTGATCATGTAGAGGGAGATGAAGAGGGTCATCACGATGTCGTACATGATGAAGAACGCAGTGCCGAGAATGAACGTCGGCATCGCAAACGGAAAGAAGTCCGCTGTCGTGAAGACGAGACGCGCCAGCACGAGACACAGCATCAGCATCGAGTCAAGACACGATAGCTTCAACAGCCACGCATATACCGCGTTCAGCCGCTCGAAATACAGCTTGAGTATCGGATACAGCGCGGCGAACAGTATGTACTCGATGGCGTACAGCTTTGACGGAAGAAGTATCAGTGCAAGCACCGCCGTCACCGCCGAGTATATCCACGCGACACGAAGTCCGCACTCTACCGTCACGAGCATCGCAACGAGTGAGCAGAGCACGAGTACCGACAGGTCGAATGCCGTTAAGCCGAACAGGTACAGCAGCACTACGGTAAGTGCCGCCATGATACCGCCGAGCGCGATCCTTTTTGTCATAGCCTTATTTGTCATTGTCATAGCCTCCGTAGATGTAGATACGCAGATTCGCGGATACCGTCATCAGCAGCAGCGGATGAGGTCGCCGCCGCAGCACTCGCATATGCTGTCACAGCAGATGAGGGTGGAGCAGACTCCGCACAGGTCGCAGTGGCTGACCGTGCCGGTCGAGGTACGATACTCGTCACCGAAGCCGGAGGAGCGCATCTTCAGGCGGTTCTTCGCCTCGCGGTACTCCATATTCGAGGGGTCGAGGTAGCAGGCGATCTCTATATAGCGCATCGCATCGTAGTAGAAGCCGCGCTGAGTCAGCAGACAGCCCTTGAGGTAGTTCCATTCCGCGCCACGGTCTCCGGAGGGAGTGGAGTCGATGATCAGCTCCGCATCGGAATAGAGTCCCTGTGAGATGAGTCGGCGCACCTCGTAGAACGAGGTCGTGCCGGAGGAGGAATACGACGTGCCGGAGGAGGTCGAACGACCGGAGCGTTCCTTTTGAATATTATCGTAAGCCTCGTTTATCTCTTTCATGACCGATTCCGCAGAGGCGGCGGCTTCCGGCTTACCGGCGAAGTTATCGGGGTGGTATTTTCGCGCAAGGCTACGATAGGCTTTTTTGACCTCATCGTCCGTCGCGCTCCGTGCTATTCCAAGCACCTGATACGGGTCTTTCATTTTTGTATTCGATCCTTATTTCTATAGCCGTTTTGTGTTGTGCAGACCGGCGGCGTCAGCGGACAGATCTGCACAAATGATATTGTCGTGGGGTATCTTTCAACCTAAACTGCAAGTACGCCGATCCATGCCTGTCGGCTCAGCCGACCTCAGCCGACCTCAGGCGACCTGCATTCTCCTTCCACCGCTTACGCGGTCCCCCTCCCTCCCGGAGGGAGGCTCATTTACGTTCAACTAAAGCTAACGTCAGCAGACAGATATGCACAAATGATATTGTCGTGGGGTATCTTTCAACCTAAACTGCAAGTGTGCCGATTCATGCCTGTCGCCTCAGGCGACCTCAGCCGACAATATTTTCTTCATTGCTGCCGGGAGACCGAGATAGACGAGGTTCAGCACGATGGGGGTGAGGGGGTGATCGCGGTCGAGGCGATCGACTGCGTGACCGAGCGGCTCAAGGTCGAGCGGCAGAGATATCTCAAGAGAGCCGCGCACGAGCTCGGACATATTTCCGTTCTCGTCGAGCGCGAGCGTTCCCCAGCCGGTCGCAAGGGGGTTGTAGCGTCCTGCGCGGACGTCCTGTGCGAGGTCGTCGGCGGCATCGCACAGGTAGACGAACCTGCCGACACGCCGTCCGATGGTCAGCGCAAGCTCGTGCGGCTCACCCTCGAGACCGAGCGCGAACAGGTACGCGAGGACGTCACCGAACGCTTCCGCCGTTTCGTCGGCGGAGGGACAGCCGTCGCGCTCGAGGGCGGACAGCCGTTCCATTCGGGAAAGTATCTCCCCCTCGGCTGAGCCGGGGAGGAGACGTGCGCCTCGGCGGCTCATTCCGCGAAGCGGAAGCCGTGCGAGGTAGGCACGCACACGCTTGATACCGCGCTCGTCCGCGAGGTCGTCGAGATCCTTGAGGTAGGCAAGGAGCGCGGAGGAGGCGGCGGCATGGTCGAGGGAGGAGTTCTCCGCGACATACGTTCGCTTTTGCAGAGGATGCGCCGCGCAGCGGAGCGGCTTTGGGTCGGGCAGCTCCCCCGACAGTATCATACGCACCATGGCAAGGAGGGTGAAGTCGTAGGAGAGGGTAACACGTGACAGCTGTCCCGTGACGCGCCCCATAGCGCGGCAGAGACCGCAGTAGACTGCACGGTACAGCTCGTACTCCGCTACGCGCAGCTGCGGCACGAGCGGTCTAACATATCCGAACATTTCGTCTGGTAATTGGCAGTTGGTGAAGGGTCCTTTTATTTTCAATAATCGTACCTTATTATGGTATCTCAAATCTTGCTTTTTTACAATAGATTATTTGTAAATAATATTATAATAACAGATCGGGTCGGCTGAGCCGACAGGCGGTCATCGGGCAGCCTGAGGCTGCGCGCATGAATCGGCGTTATTTCAGTTGAAATTGAAAGATATCCCACGACAATATCATTTGGTGCAGACTTGGTCGGTTGACGTTAGCTTTGGTCACACATGAATGAGCCTCCCTCCGGGAGGGAGGGGGACCGCGTTAGCGGTGGAAGGA
>CAYSKU010000249.1:0-2864 GCA_964431775.1 uncultured Ruminococcus sp.
ACATCCCCTGTCCTCCGACGACTGCGAGGTCAATAAGGCGTTCCGGCACGATATAGTCGAGTGGGGCAAGATCTGCGACCGCCTCTATATCTGGGACTACGTCACGAACTTCTCACACTATATCCCACCGTTCCCGAACTTCCGCGTGCTTCTCGATAATATGCGCTTCTTCGCGGAGAACCACGTCATCGGTATGTACCCCGAGGGAAACTATCACGCGGAGTCTGGCGAGTTCGGCGAGCTTCGCGCATACCTACTCGGACGTGTCATGTGGAACCCCTATATGACGGAGCAGGAGTACCTTGCGTACATGGACGACTTCCTCGATGGCTACTACGGAAAGAGAGCCGCACCGTATATCAGACGCTTCATCGACTTCACCTTAAAGGAGTCGGAGGGCAGACACTTCAATATCTGGCAGAAGCCGTTTGATATAATACCGCGTGAGACCTACGAGAGCGCGGCAGAGGAGATCGACGGCTGGTGGGACGAAGCGGAGCGTTCGGCAGGCGAGAATATCGCGAGAGTGCAGAGATCGCGTCTGCAATGGACGTACATAAAGCTCATGCTCGAGCCGGACGAAAAAACGGCACGTCATTTCTTCCATACCGTAAACGCCCTCGGCATACGCTGGAACGAGTGGCACGCACCGTTCTCCGATGAACCCGACTTTACGAGTTCGCCGCTCGATTGGCCGCACAGATAAGGATCCGTATAAGGAGACAGAGAATGAAGGCTACTGTATATACGACAAACGAACACGGAGAATATGTATCGTCCCCTCTGTATTTCGGCGAGTCGCTGTCGGGGATAACCACGGCAGAGCGCGTATGTGATGCGGAGAACACAGGCTTTATCGGCTTCGGTGTCGCCGTCACAGGCTCGTCCTGCTATAACCTTTCGCGAATGGACGGTGCAGGGAGAGAACGCCTCCTCCGTGACATATATTCACGTGACGGTCTGAACTTCAATATCGCAAGAATTTCCATCGGCGCAAGTGATTACTCGGCAGAGGTATATACCTATGACGATATGCCCGAGGATGTGGGACTTCGGTATTTCTCCATCGAGCGTGATAAACAATATATCATACCCATGCTCCGCGAGATACTTCGTGTGAAGCCGGAGCTGACGATCTTCGCCTCTCCGTGGTCTCCTCCGGCATGGATGAAGACCGGAGGGAGCATCGGCGGCGGCTTCATGCGGAATAAATATATCGATCACTACGCAGAGTACTTTGTAAGGTTTATCAAGGCGTACCGTGCGGAGGGCATACGTATAGCGGCAGTCACACCGCAGAACGAGCCGGAAACGCACCAGGACGGCGCAATGCCGGCTTGTATATGGCATCCCGAGACCGAGGTCGGATTCATCCGCGCACTTCGTAAAAAGCTCGATGAGAACGACCTCGATGTCCGTATATGGGCGCATGACCATAACTTCACCGGAGCGGATAAGGTGGACTGGTGCTTCAGGGAGTATCCCGAGCTTCGTGAAGCCTGTAGCGACGTCGCGTTCCACTATTACGCCGGAAGCATCGAGCAGACCGCATTCCTGAAGGAGCGTTACGAGGGTCTGAGACTCCACTTTACGGAGGGCGGACCGCGCCTTTACGATAATTACGCGACCGACTGGTGTAAATGGACACTTATGATGATAAGAACGCTCTGCTGCGGCTATTCGTCCTTCACCGGCTGGAACCTCATGCTCGACGAAACGGGCGGTCCGAACGTCGGACCGTTCTCCTGCGGAGGTCTCGTGACACTTGACCGCACGAGCAAAGCCCTGTCGTATAGCGGACAGTATAAAGCGTTCCGTCATTTCGCGCATATCACGCCCGAGTCGCGGGTGTACCCACTGAGCTTCAAACGTCCGCAGAACGCTATGTTCTCGTTTGACAGACACGGACGTCTCTATACGGAGGGCTGCCTTGTCGAGAATGCGAACGGACGAACGGAGCTTATTCTGGTAAATCCGTCCGGAAATAAGGAGCAGCTGCAATACCTCCATAACGGAGACCTTTGCTATATAGAGCTGCTCCCGAATACCGCCGCGACTGTCGTGTTCGAGAATGATCGAGCTGTGGATCGATAATAGAGGTGAAAATACAATATATAAGCAGACACGGGGTATCGGAAAAATTCCGATACCCCGTGTCGTTTGAAATGCGTAGAGCCGAAAAGGCTTACTTCGCGCTGAGACTGTTTTCGTAGTTCTCGATCATTTTCTTCACCATCTGACCACCGATAGAGCCTGCCTGACGAGCGGTAAGCTCACCGTTGTAGCCGTTCTGGAGGTTCACACCGACCTCGCTTGCAGCCTGCTTCTTGAACTGCTCCATAGCAGCCTTTGCTTCCGGAACTACGATTCGATTGTTCTTCTGTGCCATGATAAAAAACTCCGTTTCTTTGTTTTGGTGGATAGCCTCTTCGAGCTGACGTGCAGCTCGCGGAGATAAGTCCTTTCCGCTCGGAAAAGCGTTATCTCCACACATATTATGAATCACCTGTAACCGATTTATGAATGGGAATATGTGGTCGCATACGCAAACGAACGAAAACGGATATGTGCCATGCTTCCTCCGCTCGATACCACCCCGCTTTGCAAAATATAGCACAGATCTGTACCATATCATTGATTATCGACACGATTTCTGATATAATATTACTGATGAAAAGGAGTAATAAAAATGGCTAAGAATACAAGCATACAGTCAGTTGAACCCAATGTTGCAGATCTGGTCAACGGTTGGCTCAAAGCATATAGGTTGGATTATAAATTGGAGCAAGAGTCCTTGAATACGGAAATCGACCAAGCTCTGAATGACTACTTTTCCAAGAACGGCGGAAAAGGTGGCAACAGAC
>CAYSKU010000250.1:0-2859 GCA_964431775.1 uncultured Ruminococcus sp.
CGAACGGTATAGTCACGGTAAACGGACACAGCTACGAGGATCCGGCGAAAAAGACCGCGAACACCAACTTCGCGCTCCTTGTGGCGAAGCATTTTTCCGAGCCGTTCAAGGACAGCAACGAGTACGGCGAGAGCATCGCACGACTGTCAAATATGCTTGGCGGCGGAGTTATCGTACAGCGACTCGGTGACCTGATACGCGGTCGTCGCAGTACGGAGAAGCGTATAGCGGAGGGACTGGTGACACCGACCCTCTCGGCAACGCCCGGCGACCTCAGTCTCGTTCTGCCGAAGCGTATACTTGACGGAATAATCGAGATGATATTCGCGCTCGACAAGGTGGCGCAGGGTACGGCGAACGACGACACACTGCTCTACGGTGTGGAGGTAAAGTTCTACAACATGGAGGTCGAGATAGACGAGAACCTCGAGAGCCGCTTGAAGGGACTGTACATAATCGGAGACGGAAGCGGAGTCACGCACTCTCTCTCCCACGCCTCCGCAAGCGGAGTATATGTTGCACGACACATAACACAAGAGGGAAAGTGTTGATCGTCTATAGAAGCACTCACAATGATCTTATAAAGGAGAAAACATTATGAAGACCAAAAAGCTCGGTGGAGTGATCCCGGCGATATTTACTCCGTTCGCTTCCGACGGAAGTGTCAACACGGAGCAGCTCGTTAAGCTGACCGAATTCGACCTTGCACAGGGTGTCTCCGGCTTCTACGTAAACGGAAGCTCCGGTGAAGCGTTCCTTTTATCCGATGAGGAACGCCGTCTCGTGTACCGTACCGTAAAGGAGACGGTCGGCGACCGTGCCTCCTGTATCGCGCACGTCGGCTGTATCTCGACCGCTCAGGCGATCGGCTTTGCAAGATATGCCGCAGAGCTCAAGTATGATGCGGTATCGGCTGTTGCACCGTTCTACTACAAGTTCTCCGCAAAGGAGATAATGAAGTATTACTTCGATATCGCCGATTCGTGCAGTCTTCCCCTCATTATATATAATATTCCCGTGCTGTCGGGTGTCGAGCTGTCCTTTGAGGATATCTGCACGCTCCTCTCGGACGAGCGTGTGATCGGCGTTAAGTATACGGCATCGGATTTCTTCAAGATGCAGCGTATCAAGAACGCTTTCCCCGACAAGGTCATGCTGAACGGCTTTGACGAGATGTTCGCCTGCGGTATGATATCCGGTGCGGACGGCGGTATCGGCTCGACCTACAACTTTATGGCAGGAAAGTTCATCCGTATCATGGAGCTGTTCCGCGAAAAGAGGATAGAGGAGATGCAGGCGGTACAGAACGAAGCGAACCTCGTTATCGCCGAGCTTCTCAGGTACGGCGTAATGCCCGGCTCAAAGGCGATACTCGATACGTTCGGTCTCGACATGGGTGACAGCCGTCCTCCGTTCTCCGCACTCACGGCAGAGGAAAAGAAGACACTGACCGACGCTGTCCTTCCTCTTATAAACAAGTAAGCGCGGTACGATGAGCGGACGAAAAAAGACCGGTGCTTCACGCACCTCAAGGACTTCGAAGGCTTCAAGGGCTTCAGGGGCGGTCAAGTCGAGGATAGAGGGAAGCACCTACTTCAAAAAGGCTATGGCGGCGGTCGGTATATTCGCGCTCGGCTCGGCGGTCGGCGCAAAGCTCGACTCCGTTCCGGCGTATTTCGAGATAACTCCCCCGACCACCGTGACGGAAACGACCGCTCCCGAAACGAACGTACCAGAGACGACCGTACAAAAGCCCGAGACTGTTCCCGAGACGACCGCTCCCACCGTAGCAGAGCCGCCGACCGTCCCCGAAGCACCGCCTGTGCCGGAGACACCGTCAACGTCAACGGAAGCACCGCCTGTGACGGAAGCTCCGTCTGCCACAGCGGAAGCACCGGAAAATGACGATTGGATGGAATCGAACGTTCTGTATACACCGCTCGTGCCGAATACATCGGAGTCGGGTGCGACCTCTGCTCCGACAGATACCGAACAGGCTACAGTCGTGCCGGAGGCTCCGACCGCGACCGATACGTCATGGTTCGAGGAGGGGAGTACAGGCTCCTCGATGACGGACGAGCTTGCGGGACTTCTCGAAAACGTTGCCGTATTCTGGTCGTCGGGAGGGCAGAAGCTCCATCTCGACCCGAGCTGTCCGACCCTCGGTGAGGTGCGCTACGCCGGAACGCTCGAGGAGGGACAGAGCGTTCGAAGCGGAGGCTGGTGTATGCGCTGCGCGGAGCATCTGTCGGGAGAAGAAAATTCCGTATTTTACGTAAAGGGAAACGTTCTCGCGACCTACGAGAGCCTTATAGCCTCGTACACGTACAGTGACTGCAAGAACGGTATACCGAATTAACAAATACAGCTTTTGAGTTATCAACAGCAAAAAGGAGACGCGGAGAGGGCAGAGAATGTCCCTCCGCAGGGCTTTTTCCATGCGAAAGACCGAAAATGCTTACGAAAAAAATGCGTGGCGACTCGTTGCCTATTGCTGGCTCGCCTACGCGGTCAATTATATCGGACGTAAGAATCTGTCCGTCTGTCTTGCCGATATGATAGCGGACGGCGTTACCGACAAGGTCGCCGGAGGAACTATCGGCACGTGCTTCATGCTGTGCTACGCGCTCGGACAGTTTACGAACGGGTGGCTCGGCGACCGTTTTCTCCCACGTCACATGGTCTGCTGCGGACTTCTCGGCGCAGGGCTTATGAATATCTGCATGGGACTATGCTCGAGCAGTCCGGTGTTCATGCTCATATGGGCGGTCTGCGGCTTCTGTTGCTCCATGCTGTGGTCTCCGATAATCCGTGCGGTCTCAACATGGACGACAGACGAGATAAGCCATGCGGCAGCCG
>CAYSKU010000251.1:0-2848 GCA_964431775.1 uncultured Ruminococcus sp.
GGTGCGACCTTCATGGTAATAGCTCCCGAGCATCCGATAATCGAAAAGTACGCAGACCGCATAAAAAATATCGATGCGCTGAATGCGTATAAGGAGGAGTGCGCGAAGAAGACCGAGTTCGAGCGTACACAGCTCGTCAAGGATAAGACGGGTGTCTGCATAGACGGTATCGCCGCGATCAATCCGGCAAACGGCAAGGAGATACCGATCTATATCTCCGACTACGTCATGATGGGCTACGGCACCGGCGCGATCATGGCAGTTCCGGCACATGACGACCGTGACTACGAATTTGCAAAAAAGTTCGGTATCGAGGTCATCGAGGTCATAAAGGGCGGAGATATCTCAAAGGAAGCGTATACCGGTGACGGTGAGATGATCAATTCCGGCTTCCTCAACGGCATAAAGACCAAAAAGGAAGCTATAGCAAGGATGCTCGAGTTCCTTTCCGAAAAGGGAGTCGGAGAAAAGGGCGTACAGTATAAGATGAAGGACTGGGCGTTCAACCGCCAGCGTTACTGGGGCGAGCCTATCCCGATAGTGCATTGCCCGAAGTGCGGAATGGTCGGCGTTCCCTACGAGGAGCTTCCGCTCAAGCTGCCGAACATGGAGAACTTCGCACCCGGCGAGGGAGGCGAGAGTCCGCTTGCAAAGGTCGAGGAGTTCGTGAACTGCACCTGCCCGAGGTGCGGAGGAGCGGCAAAGCGCGAGACCGATACCATGCCGCAGTGGGCAGGCTCGTCGTGGTACTTCCTCCGTTATACGGATGCACATAACGATAAGGCGTTCGCAGACCCCGATAAGCTTAAGTACTGGCTGCCCGTAGACTGGTACAACGGAGGTATGGAGCACGTCACACGTCATATGATCTACTCACGCTTCTGGCACCGCTTCCTCTACGACATAGGTGAAGTGCCTGTAGCAGAGCCCTACGCAAAGCGTACCGCACAGGGACTCATCCTCGGTCCGGACGGCGATAAGATGAGTAAGTCAAAGGGAAATGTCGTTGACCCGAACGATGTCGTTGACGAGTACGGCGCAGACGTTCTCCGTGTCTATATCCTCTTTATGGGAGACTACGCTTCCGCCGCACCGTGGAACGACAGCAGTGTCAAGGGCTGCAAGAGATTCCTTGACCGTGTAGCCGGACTCACCGACCTCGTTCGCGGTAAGGGCGTCACACCGAAGCTCGAATCCGCGTTCCATAAGACCGTCAAGAAGGTGTCCGAGGATATCGAGGAGATGAAGTTCAATACCGCTATCGCCTCGATGATGGCTCTCCTCAATACCGTTTACGAGGTAGGCACACTCACCTCCGATGAGCTGAAGACCCTCCTCAAGCTCCTTTGCCCGTTTGCGCCGCACCTCTGCGAGGAGATGTGGGAAGCTCTCGGCGAAAAGAACTTCCTCTCCATGACCGAGTGGCCCACATGGGATGAGGCAAAGACCGTTGACGCAGAGATCGAGATCGCAGTACAGGTCTGCGGTAAGCTCCGCGCAACTATCACGATAGCCGCCGACTCCTCGAAGGAGGATGCTATCGCCGCCGCTCTTGCCGACGAGCGTATAAAGAACGCACTCGACGGAAAGAACGTCGTAAAGGAGATATATATCCCCGGAAAGATCGTAAATATAGTGGCAAAGTAAACAGTTTTCCCAAAAAGAACGACCGCACGAGTGATCTTCACCCATGCGGTCGTTTTTAGTGCTACCTTATTATGATCGCAAAGCTCGTGCTTTCGTAAAGCTCCGCGACGGATGATTCAGTGCGGTCGGAGAAGATGAGCGTTCGCAGACCGTCAAACAAAACTATGTCACGTGTGTCCATAACGCGAACGTCCGAGGTAAAGTGAAGAGCCTCCGTTACGTATTGCTCGTTCAGTATACAGGCGTAGCTCTGTCGCTCCTCCGGAAAGCCGGGACGTGAGAACTCGATGCTGTATATCTGACGAAGATGTCCCTCGGTCAGCTCGTGCGGATCGTCAAGCTCGAAATAATCACATACCGCCGAACGAAGCACAGGGTCTGCAAGGTCGATACCGAGGTCATCGAAGCTCCGTATCCGAACAGCCGACATAAGGCAAAGGTTCAGCAGCGCACCGATAAGGAGAGGCGGCACCGCACGAACTATTCCGCGTCTGCCGTGCCTGTCCTTCATGTTGTAGTATCGGCGAAGTATCGCCTGACCGTTCGGTGAGAGATACGACAGTACCTCCGCGCCCCGATGCTTGCCTGTCAGATCGCGTTCTGCGGTCGAAAGTATCATCGATATGTACTCACGGCGCATACTGTCTCCGACCTTGTCGAGAACAGCCTCGTCACATAGGTATTCGAGATCCTCGGCGACCGCACTGCGAATGACCCTCGAGATAGGGAGGAGCGCGTGGAACGAGGTCGCAAGGAGGGTAAAAAGCTTCGTGAACGTGTCGCAGTGCTTGATGTGTGTCAGCTCGTGCATGAAGATGAGCTCGAGCCAAAGCTCACTGTACTCCTCAAGCTCACCTCCGACGTATACGGACGGAAATATTATACCGCACGTGCAGGGTGAGATGCAGACCTCGGGCTTCATCAGACGGAGCGGAATGCTCCGCCGTATACCGACCCTTTTTTTCGCACGCTCGTATATCGTACACAGTCGTTCGTCCCGACAGACCGCCGAGTGACGAGTCAGGTACTGCATACCGTTGAAGTAGTCCGCGAGACCGAACGTAAAGCTTGCCGTAGCCGAGACCGACCAGAGAAGCACGACCGCCGTGCAGACCCCACGATTGACTGAAAGTACACGGTGCGAAAGATAGAACTCGGGAACGTCCTCCTCCGACTCTGCGTTAGCCGCGTGAAGCTCGAT
>CAYSKU010000252.1:0-2827 GCA_964431775.1 uncultured Ruminococcus sp.
GTCGCCGTCGTCGCCACAAGTGGCGACCGCGACAGCTCCCTCCCGGAGGGAGCCTCATACACGTGAAGCTATTTCCGAACGAATACGACAAAATAAAGTGTCTGTAGACCAAGTCTGCACCGACCTCACCCTCGTGGGATATCGTGCAACCAAAACTTTACGAACGCCGATGACCGTCCGCGGCGACACGCCGCTTGACAGGGGGGAGGGGAGATGGTATAATGAACAAAAAAGCCATGGAGGACTTAATAATGGCAAGCTATTTCGTCAAAGGACATAACGTCACCCTGACCGGCGACCCGACCGAGCATTTCTACTCAGTTTCTGTCGGAGCTGCAAGTTGGACGATGACCGAACGACCGTTCATCCGCTTCGCGGACGGCAGTACCCTGCCGTTCCCCACACCTGCCGAGGAGGGTGTACGCACCACAGGCACGACCGAGGGCATCTTTGCAGTCTATACGAGCTTTGCAGACCGTAAGCTCACCGTCCGCACGACTGCGGAGATAGAACGTATCACCGACGACGTCTACTTTACCTTGCAGGTCGAGGGTGACGAGCGGTGTGAGATCGACTTCGTCAGCTTCCCGGCTCCCTTCGACTTCGGTGAAGCCTTCGGCGATCTACCCGACTCCAAAAGCTCGAACGGAAGCTATCTCCCAAGCTCCTATACCGTCCTCTCACGTATGCAGGGTACGCTGATCCCTGCCGGTACTAAGATACGTATTGCCGACGGTCGTATCTTCGAGAGGGACGGCTATATGCCGATCTACGGTCAGGTGCGCGGTGACACGGGCTACCTTGCGGTGTACGATACTCCGTATGATGCACGCTATGAGCTTCGCTACGAGAACGGCGGCGAAAAGGTCGCTCCGCTGTTCGTAACGTCACTCGGTCATATGGCGTATCCGCGCCGTATGCTCTACAGGTTCATGCAGAACTGCGACTATAACGACTTCGCGTCCTCGTACCGCGCCTACGTCAAGAGACGCGGTCACCTCGTGACCCTTCGCGAAAAGATCGCACGTAATCCGAAGGTCGAGCGGCTCATCGGCTGTCCCGTCATACATTCGGGCATAGCTACACATATCTCCCCCGATTCTAACTACTATCAGCCCGATAAGCCGGAGGTGAACGATAATTTCATCTCGTTCCGTACTCGTGCGGAGCAGATAAAGAGCCTCTCCGAGCGCGGTGTCAAAAAGGCGTATACGCATTTCGATGGCTGGGGAAGACACGGCTACGACAATCTCCACCCCGATCCGCTTCCGCCTCACGAGGAGGCAGGCGGTGTCGAGGGTATGCGTGAGCTTGCCGAAGCGACTACTGCGGCAGGCTTCATCTTCGGTATCCACGACCAGTATCGCGACTACTACTACGATGCACCGTCCTTCTCGTTCGATAACGCCGTTATGTACGCCGACGGAACACATCCGTTCTGCTCGATCTGGTACGGCGGTAAGCATTCGTTCCTCTGCTCGTCCGTAGCGCGTGACTACGTGAGACGTAATTACGCCATGTTCGAGGAATACGGTATCGGTATCGAGGCTTCGTACCTCGACGTCTTCTCGGTCGTACAGCTCGACGAATGCTTCAGCCCGGCTCACCCCGTGACGAGAGAGCAGTGTGCCGCGAACCGCCGTGAATGTCTTGACATACTGACCGACCGCGGTATCATTCCAAGCTCCGAGGAGGTACTCGACTGCATACTTCCGTCACAGGTGCTTTGTCATCACGCGCCGTTTGCAACGTCGAACCTCGGTTCGAGAGAGGCAGAGCCTGTCGGTATACCGATCCCTCTTCTGAACCTCGTCTATCACGACTGTGTCGTCATACCGTGGATAGGACGAAAGAACGAGCGCGGCGGCTGGGGCATTCCGAAGAACGACAGCGCGTACACTCACGCATGGCTGAACGGAGACCCGAGCTACCTTTCGATCACTGCCGATGCGGAGGAGATCGCGGAGGTCGCGGCGACCTCGGCTAACGCCGAACGTCTCGCGCTACAGCCGATGCTCCGTCACGAATTTTTGTCCGAGAACAGACGTGTCCAGCGCACCACCTTCGCGGACGGCTCGACCGTCACGGTCGATTTCGACACGAACGAGGTAAAGTGTGAATACGCAGAGCGATAAGCGGCGTTATCGGCGACTATATAGACGATAGAGATGATATGAAAATGAAGAATAACAAGAATATGCGTCTCGGCATACGACTGTTGTCGTTGGTGCTGGCGATAGTACTTCCGTTTATCGGGTATTCGCTGACCTCCTGCACGGCGCAGGAAGCCGTTGACATAGCGGCGGATGCGGTCGAGCTTGCCATTGACGTTATGGAGGAGGGCTCCGGCGTATCGGAGGACGGCACGTCAACGCCGCCGGAGGAGCTGCCGGAGGAAGCGGCGATAGCGGAGGACGGGACGTATGACGACCGTGACAGTGTGGCGTTATACATACACACGTATGGGAGACTTCCGTCGAACTACATAACGAAGGCTGAGGCAGAGAAGCTCGGCTGGGAGGGAGGTTCGGTCGAACGCTACGCGGAGGGGAAGTGCATCGGAGGGTCGAGGTTCGGCAACTACGAGGAGCTTTTACCGACAGCGGACGGGCGGCAGTACTACGAATGCGACATAGACACGCTTGGTGAGGATTCACGCGGAGCGAAGCGGCTCGTCTACTCGAACGACGGCTTGATCTACTACACCGACGATCACTACGCCACCTTCGACCAACTATATTAGGCAGCCTGAGGCTGCAAACGGTCATCGGTGTTCGTGAAGTCGAGGTTGGAAGATATCGCACGACAATATCATTGGTGCAGAATT
>CAYSKU010000253.1:0-2819 GCA_964431775.1 uncultured Ruminococcus sp.
GCACGAACGCCGAACGCCGTCTTGAAGATATCCTCGGGGGTGTTCTCGTCGAAGGCGAGCTGGAGGAGACCTGTACGGTCACGAATATCGATGAATATGAGGCTTCCGAGGTCGCGCTGTTTCTGACACCAGCCGGTGACGGTGACACGACGTCCGATATCGGCGGCGGTAAGAGTGCCGCAGTAGTCGGTCCTTTTATCTGCACTTGTAAATGACTGCATTTTTATCTGATCCTTTCGAGTTTTATACTTTATACTGTTCTGTCCTATAGCATTATCTATTAGTTATGCTCCGTCCTGTCCGTTACGGTATGATCTGTATACCGCATATGACCACTTCCTTTATATATAGGGCAGTCTGCATCAGCCGCAGAAGCCCAGAAGATCCTGTAAGCCGTCGAGCGTGCGGTCTGCCGAGACCGAGTAAACGGTCATGCCGCCTTCCTCGGCGAGCCTTGCACAGTCCGCACCTGCCGTGCAGACCACGACCTTGTCGGGGGAGGCATTGTACTTTTCGAGCGCGAGACGAAGAAGCTCTGCCGTGTCCTCACCGAACAGACAAAGGTCGAACATATCACGTTCAAGCTCGTGCGAGGTCAGCAGCTCGTCTGCCGTCTCCTCACGTGCGAGGAGTACCGGATGAAGCTCCGTCTTTGACAGTATCTCGAGCAGACGGGGGGCGAGGGGCAGAGCGTCGGTCAGGTCGAAGATCACGAGCCGGTAACTGCAACGCTCGTACATAGCCTCGTTCTCGTGCCAGCTCCTGCCCATGTTATGCTCGTACTTTTTTATGTACGCACGTGTGAACTCATCGGCGGTTATGCCGTAGGACTCCATCATGTCGAAAAGGTACATGAAGGTGTCGGAAAGCTCCTCGACGAAATGTCCGCGAACGCTCTCGTTGTTCATGATACCGTACGCACCCTTTTTTTTGATTATCGCAATGGCTTCGCCAAGCTCGTCTATGCTCCAAAGTATGGAGAGAGGAGCTTTTTCGGGGGTACGATCCTCCATCCAGCCCTTTTCGACCGCGAGGTCGTGTTGCATTTTTAGAAATTGAGAGATACTTCCGTCCATCGCGACTTCCTACCTTGCCTTGATAAACTCAACGATATCGTCAAGTGCCACGGCGGTCTGCTCACTCGTAGCCATCTCCTTGACTACGGCAGAGCCGCTCTCAAGCTCCGAATCTCCGAGGATGAGGACGTATTCCGCCGCTATCTTGTCGGCGTACTTCATCTGCGCCTTGAGACTGCGCCCCATTATGTCGCAGTCCGCACCGACACCCTCGGCGCGAAGACGTGCAACTATCTCCATGGCACGTCCGGCAGCGTTCTGACCCATCGAAGCGATATAGAGCTTCGGAACTGCGAGACGAGGCACCTCGATACCGCACTGCTTCATCGCGAGTATCAGTCTCGTGATACCCATACCGAAGCCGATGCCTGCCATTTTCGGACCGCCCAGCTCCTCCATGAGACCGTCGTAGCGACCGCCGCCGCAGACCGTACTCTGCGAGCCGATGCCCTCGGCGATGAACTCGAATACAGTACGTGTGTAGTAGTCGAGACCGCGCACGATATGCGGATCGATAACGTATTCGATACCGCAGGACTTGAGATAGCCTTCAAGCTCATCCATGTGAGCGCGGCACTCGGGACACAGGTGATCTATAGTGCGAGGAGCGTTCTCCGCAACGCGCTTGCAGGAGTCGTTCTTGCAGTCGAGCGCACGGAGGGGGTTAGCCTCGATACGGTCGAGACACGTGTCGCAGAGCTCGTCGGAATGAGCGATGAGGTATTCCTTGAGTGCGGCACGGTACGCCGGACGACAGCTCGGACAGCCGATGGAATTGATGTGCAGACGTATGCCTGTGATACCGAGCTCACGGATGACCGTGTCGGCGAGGGAGATTATCGTAAAGTCTGCACCGGCAGAGGGCGCACCGAACATCTCCGTACCGAACTGAACGAACTCACGGCTTCGACCTGCCTCTGGCTTCTCGTAGCGGAAGCAATTTATAAGGTAGTAATATTTGAGAGGGAGGGTATCCGTAGCCTTGCCGTTCTCGATTATCGCACGTGCGACGGAGGCAGTACCCTCGGGACGGAGGGCGTATACCGTACCCTCCTTGTCGGTGAAGGTGTACATCTCCTTCTGAACGACGTCGGTGCTTTCTCCAACGCCGCGTCTGAAAAGACCGATCTCCTCAAACGTCGGCACCTTTATCTCGGTAAAGCCGAAGCGATCCGCAACGTCACGGACCTTTTTCTCTATATAATTCCACGCAAAAACGTCCGGTGCCATAACGTCCATAGTTCCGCGTGGCTTCATTATCTTTTCCATAGCTTATCTCCGTGTAGTATATTGTCGGCATATGCCCATTAGTCTCTGATTATATAAGTATATCAAAATCTCCGCAGATTATCAAGTAGCAAAAGCATTATTTTTCACGAAAAATTGTCGTGTCGCCTGAGCCGACAGACGAGCATCGGCGTACTTTCAGTCGAAGGTGTTCGCTATCCCACGACAATATCATATGTGCAGACTTAGGCTACAGACTTTTTGTCTGCACAGGACAAACGTTCTACAAACAGCGTATTAAAAATTTTTAGTGAAATTTTGATTAATTTGAATTTCCGTCACTTTACGTTCATATAGCGTTCACATTAATACGATAGTATTAATGATATTACTATAAGGAGGGTTCTATGGTATCGGAAGCAATTTACAGACACGAGTATAAATACCCGATCAATGCTTGTGACTGTGAGATCCTCGAAAGACGCCTTAAGCATATCATGGAGAGCGACCCACATA
>CAYSKU010000254.1:0-2764 GCA_964431775.1 uncultured Ruminococcus sp.
GAGGGAGCTGTCGCGCACGCGACTGAAGGAGAATGCGGTCGGCTGAGCCGACAGGAATGGATCGGTGTTCGTGAAGTCGAATAGGAGAGATGACCCACGATGGTAGAGAGAAATTAGAAATTTTGTTTCTTCAAGTCTGCACCCAAACTTTGTTAATACATTTGACCAAAAAGGTTTGGAAGGTCGGCTGAGCCGACAGGCATGGATCGGGTCGGCGA
Source organism: uncultured Ruminococcus sp. (assembly GCA_964431775.1). Taxonomy (GTDB): domain Bacteria; phylum Bacillota; class Clostridia; order Oscillospirales; family CAG-272; genus UMGS1696. The sequence goes on from CAYSKU010000254.1 coordinate 219, forward strand.
GGAGGAATCTTTCCTCAAAAGGTTCCTCCCCGCATTTCTCGTTCCCTCGTTCACGCCATCGTCTCGAGCATCTCGAGGGTCACACCGTAGCGTGTCGGCTGACCGAGGTCGAACAGACGATATTCCTCGTACATATATTCCGCCATACGGTGTACCTCGTTCCCGAGAGAGCCTGCAATATGCGGAGTCAGGAAGACGTTGCGGAGAGTGTAGAGCGGACTGTCAGCCTCGGGAGGCTCGGGGAAGGTCACGTCAAGGACAGCGGCACGGGTCGGGTCGTCGCGAAGTGCCTTTATAAGGTCGTCCTCGACTACCTGTGCGCCGCGCCCCGTATTTATGAAGGTAACGCCCTTCTTCATCCTGTCGAAGCAGCTGCGGTCGAGCATTCCGACAGTCTGCGGATTGTTCGCAAGGTGGTTCGTTATGACGTCACTCTCGGAGAACAGCTCCAAAAGCTCCACCTTCCTTACTCCAAGCTCTGCCGCTCGTTCCTCCGAAAGGAACGGGTCGAAAACAAGTACCTCCACCTCGTCAAGAGTGTGCAGTCTCTCTATGACCATCTTGCCTATCATGCCTGCACCAATTACTCCGACTTTTATAGAGTAGTTCCCGGGGAAGTACGCCGCGACCGAGCGGTCTGTCCACGCCGCACCGTCAGACTGACGGTGGAGACGCTGGTAGAACCCCTTTGTCGCAAGTATTATCTCGGCGAAGGTGTACTCGGCGACCGGAACGCCGTTTGCCGCCCACGCGCTGAATACGGCGACATTTTCCTCGAGAAAGGGTCGTGCGAAGCCCTGTACAGAGCCTGCGGCATAGAAGACTGCACGGACGTTCGGCAGGTACTCACGTATGTCCTCACGTGAGAGGTACGGCATTCCCCATGTGGAGAAGACGTAGCTTGCCTCCGACAGCTCCGCACGGTATTTCGAAAGCTCGTCTGCACCGATGACGTGATCGGTCGTGAAGCACAGCTCCTCATGAAGCTTTTCAAGAGTAGAGCTTGAATATACGCGGCTGACGTTTCCGCTCTGTCCGATAAAGACCGCCTTTTTCATAGATGGATGTTCCTCCTGTCAATTTCCGAAATAGTAGCGTCCGAGGTCCTCGAACTCGAGGATATCGGAGAGAATGTAGTTTGAGATGAACATTCCTGCCGGAGTCAGTGCGTAGATGCCGTCACGGCAGGTCATAAAGCCGTTTTGGATATAGCGCAGGCATTTGTAGCCGTAGAGCGTGTCGAAGTCGAGAGCGAACCTGCGTGAGAACTCACGGGTATCTATTCCGGCGCGGAGACGGAAGCGGAGCATTATATATTCGCCGATACGCTCACGCTCCTCGACCGCCTCGTTCTCGTCCGTGATGGTGACACGGTTCTCTCGTATGCCCTCGACCCCACGGATATATCGACCGAGGTCGGGGGTAAAGGAGAAGCGGTTTCCGTTGAAGTAGGAGTGTGCCGACACACCGAAGCCGAGGTATTCGTCACAGTTCCAGTATTTGAGATTGTGTATGCACATATGACCTCGTCTGGCGAAGTTCGATATCTCGTACTGCGGATAGCCGCGACCTTCGAGAAGCTCGACCGCGCCGAGATACATATCGGCTTCCGTATCCTCGTTCGGGAGGTAGGGAGCTATCTCCTCGTAATTACGGTAGAACGCAGTCCCCGGCTCTATCTTTAGGTCGTAGAGGGAGATATGGTCGGGGGAGAGGTTCGTCACGTAGGAGAGGGTGTGCATGAGAGATTGATACGTCTGGTGAGGGATACCGAACATCAGATCGACGTTTATGTTGTCGAAGCCTGCATCACGTGCCATACGGAACGAGCGTGCGAAGTCACGTCTGGTATGACGGCGCGAGAGGGCTTTAAGCTCCGCATCGTGTGCGCTCTGCAAGCCCATGCTGATACGGTTAACGCCGAGTCGGTGCAGGCGAAGGAGGGTCTGATACGATACGGTAGCCGGATTTGCTTCGATGGTGAACTCCACGTTCCGAGTCAGCTTGAAGTTTTTGCGTATCGCACGTATGAGACGGAAAAGCTCCTCCGGCGGTATGCAGGTCGGCGTACCTCCCCCGATGAAGACGGTGTCGGGGGCGTAGGCGGAAGCACCCTCGCGGTAGCTCTCCATATGTGCGATAAGTGCGCTGATATATCGCGAAACGACCTCCGGCTTTTGTATCGGCGCGGAGTTGAAGTCGCAGTAGGCACACTTCGAGAGACAGAAGGGAATGTGAAGATATAGTCCGAGCCTCTTTTGCTCGTTGGAGTATAGCTGCATGAAGCTCATGCCTTTCATTTTGAGATTTTTTGTCTTTAGCAGACCGGCGGCGGTCGCCTGAGGCGACAGGCATGGATCGGCGTTATTTTAGTCGGATAGGAGAGATGTCCCACGATGGTGGAGTATAACCGAGCCGTCATCCGACCAGACCTGCACAAATGATATTGTCGTGTGATATCGTTCAACCACAGCTTCACGAATGCCGATTCCTGCACCAATGTCATTGTCGTGTGATATCGTTCAACCACAGCTTCACGAACGCCG
>CAYSKU010000255.1:0-2751 GCA_964431775.1 uncultured Ruminococcus sp.
GCAGGACTTTTATTTTTATCTACCTCCTGCGCCATAACTCTCCGTGATGCAGACGAGACAGTTCCCATACGCGAGACGGAGACCGAGCCTTCGGTAGCTAAGGAATACGACTTCAAGCCTCCCGAAACGGAGGAGGCTGTCACCGAGAAGGTCACGGTCGAGCGGGTCTTACCGATCGAGGCTATCGAATGGGTCGAGCGATACGAGGCTACGTATGGTGCAGGAGCTGCCGACGTTGTACTTCTCGACGGTGACGGCATACGTGACCTGAACGCTCGTATGCTCGATGCGGCACCGACACTTCACGACATGAATGCGTTACCCGACACGATGAGCGGCTCCGAGGTACGCGGTATGATCGAAAGGTACGCGCTGCCGAGTGACGAGCGGTACACGGAGGGTGGCGCGCTCATAACGTCCGATATGCGTGATGAGGTCACGAAAAATCGAAATCTTGATGCAATACCCGACACAGTGACCCTTCGCCGTGCCGTCATAACCGGACGGAGCGATCTAAAGGGCTTTCCGACAGACAAATCCTTTCACAAGCACGGTGACCGTCACTATGACGGCATACAGGAGACGGAGCTTATCTCGGGTTCTCCTGCGGCGGTGCTTCACTCGAGCAGTGACGGTGATTTTTCGTTCGTTCTGTCGTATTACTACAGCGGCTGGATACCGTCAAAAAACGTTGCGTACTGCTCTGCGGAGGAGTACGAGCTATTCGTCTCACGTGAGGATCACGTGACGGTCACGTCAAAGGCGGTGGAGTGCGGCGGTATCCGCTTCGACATGGGTGCAACACTGCCGTATGTCTCCGACACAGCAGACGGTTACGTTGTACGTCTACCGAAGCGGAGCGACGACACGGGTATGCTTTTTCTCGAAGATGCGGTCATGTCGGCACGTGATGCGGCACACGGCACACTTCCCTTTACGATGCGTAACTACTATGCACAGGCGTTTGCGTACCTTGGTACGACCTACGGCTGGGGCGGCTCGGACGGTGGAGTTGACTGCTCCGGCTTCGTCTGCGCTATCTTCCGCACGTTCGGCATATATCTTCCGCGGAACACGAGTGAGCAGAGCAAGTATGCCGGTGACATACTGTCCCTTGAAAACGATCCGTCGGGGGTACTTGACGGAATCGCACAGCCGGCGGCGGTATATCGTCCGGGACACGTCATGCTCTATCTCGGCAAAAAGGACGGTGAGCACTACATCATCCACGCTCCGCAGGGTGGTGAGCAGGTATGTGTCGCCAAGCTCGACATGGCTCGTCTGACCAGTGTCTCCGTCTTCGGCGTCGGCTGAGGGCGGCTGAGGGCGCCTGAGCCGCCAAACGATCATCGGGTCGCCTGAGGCGACAGGCGGTCATCGGCGTACTTTCGGCTTAGGTTGAAAGAGATCACACGACAATTTCATTTATGCAGATCGGGGCGGTCTTCTGATAGCTACTGTTGTAATTATACAAGTATACAAAATATCACTTGACTTTGGGATGAGATTTTGTTATAATGTATCTATCATGGAACAGTGAGGATCTGTTCCGACAACGTCACGGGATATCGACCTTTCAGAAAGGAATATGCACTATGAAGAAGATCGTTACTTTGCTTCTGCTCTCCGCTATGCTGCTCGGCAGCTTTGTTGCGTGCGGCGAGTCGGAAGTCAACACTGACAGCACCGACGTTTCCGAAAGCACAGGTGAAGAGGGAGCTGCGGATGTCGGCGAAGAGGAGACCGAGCCGATCGAGGAGACACTTGACGCGGAGGTCAAGGATTACGGCGGACGCACCGTCAACATCGTTCTTGCCGGTAACTGGAGCTTTGACGACTTTATCTCCGAGGAGATGACAGGTGAGGTACTGAACGATGCAAAATACGATACGAACTCGACCGTATCGGAGCTTTTCAACGTTGAGTTCGTCGTAAACAACCAGAGCGGTCAGTCCTCAAGCGGTACGGGAACCGGCTACAAGCTGATCGACAACATGGTCTTAGCCGGAACGAACGACTATGACTTTGCGGACATCGGCTGCTACGATGTTTCCACCCTTGCGTACAACGGAAAGATATTCGACCTGAATTCCATCAAGAACATCGACCTTACAAAGAGCTGGTGGGATCAGAAGGCGAATGAGCATCTGTCCATTTCGGGTAAGATGTTCTATTCGACAGGTGATGCGGGCGTTCTCGACAACGACTGCACCTACTGCATACTTTTTAACAAGCAGGTCATCGAGAACTTCAACCTTGACGATCCGTATGAGCTCGTCAACAGCAACAAGTGGGTCTACGACAAATTCACCGAGATGGCGAATGCGGCGTACATCGACATGAACGGCAACGGTGTTACCGACAAGGACGACTCCATCGGTATCATGATGTGGCAGGACTCCGTCATAGGTATGCTCCATGCAAGCGGAGGTAAATTCGCGACCATCAACGAAATCGGTGAGATCGAGCTTTCGCTGAACAACGAGCGCAACTTCGACGTTCTGACCTCGTGGCTCACGCTGAAGACACAGCCTCTCGTAGGCTTTATCGGAACGTCTGCCGACATAACTATCCCCGAGTCTGACCTCAACACCATGTTCAACGACAACCGCGCTCTGTTCTACTGTCGTTACATAAAGGCTATCTCATGGTATCGTGACATGGAGACCGACTTTGGCGTACTTCCCTACCCGAAGTGGGACGACACGCAGAAGGATTACTGCAACACGATGCACGCATATGGCACGTCCT
>CAYSKU010000256.1:0-2721 GCA_964431775.1 uncultured Ruminococcus sp.
ATGACCGAGCGAAGTCGATTTGCTATATCCGAGGCTGTGACAGGCTTAAATTCAAATACCGAGCATCGTGAGAGAAGTGCATCATATATATAGTAATACGGGTTTTCGGTCGTGGAGGCGATCAGAGTTATACGACCGTCCTCGAGGTACTCGAGCAGAGACTGCTGCTGCTTTTTATTGAAATACTGTATCTCATCGAGGTACAGAAGCACTCCGCTCATGCCGAGGATACCGTTCGTTCCGTTCGCCACCTCACGTATATCCGAGAGAGAGGCTGTCGTGGCGTTCAGCTTATAGAGCGTTTTTCCGGATGACTCCGCGATAACGTTTGCGGCGGTGGTCTTTCCGCACCCGGGAGGTCCGAAGAAGATCATTGACGGAAGGACTCCCCGTGAGAGCATCCTGCGAAGTATACCGTTTTCTGAAAACAGGTGAGCTTGTCCGGCGATATCGTCAAAGGAGGACGGACGTACACGGTCGGCAAGCGGTCGTAAAACAGACATATCGACACCTTTCGAAATAGTTTATTTGAATAGATATTTATGTTATATGAGGTCATGTATGCTCGAATACAACGATCATGTGATCGTTCGCGGTCCGATGGACGGCAAAAACAGTGTTACGGCTAACATAACACTTCCCTGCTTCTCGGGAGACGATGTTGATCTTCAGACGGCGGCACGTCTGAACGGCTTCTACACGTATGCCGCAGGGGTACTCTATTCCTACGCTGCCTCGATGAGCGATCCCGAGGCGCGGCAGATATCATACACGTGTCAAAGTGAGGTCGCGCTCGATGCGGAGCATGACACGGTCGAGGTGACACTTCACATTTTGGAACGTCGGACGTATCGCGGTCGAAGAAGTGAGGTACTGCGAAAGACGCTCTCGCACACCTTCCGAAACGGCTATGCCGTCAGTCGCCGCACCGCCATCGGCTGAACGAGCTCGCGTTTCATATAATTGTAGCTATATCCGAGCCGTTTGTCAAGTCGCCGTGCGAAGTAGACACGGCTCGGTAGGGTCGCTCCATTATTCTATACGGCCAGGCTCGATGGGCGTTTACTGCGGTCGAAAGGATCTCTTTGCAAAACGGATAAATAAAAAAATTAAAAAACTACAAAAAAACTATTGATTTTAACCGATTGATACGTTATAATAGTGAAAAAGAAGGTGTACGGAACGACAAATGACACTTTGTTTCCGTGCAGATGTAAAATACGATCCGGTCACACAGACACAGGAGGATAATAATATGGCATTGCCGGTAGCTGTACAGATATATTCTGTACGTGACAGTGCGGAAGCTGACCTCGCAGGTACTCTCCGCAAGATCAAGGAAATGGGATATGACGGCGTTGAGTTCGCAGGTCTCTACGGATATGCTCCCGAATACATCAAGGGGCTTCTCGATGCACTCGAGCTTATCCCCGTATCCGCGCATATTCCGCTCGACGAGATGATCGCAGATCCCGACAAGACGTTTGCGGCTTATCAGACCATCGGCGTAAAGTTCGGTGCTGTTCCCTATGTTCCGGCAGAACGCCGCCCGGGAGCCGAAAAGTTCTTTGAGACCATCGACCTCATAGCAAAGCTCGGTGAGACTGCGAAGAAGTACGGCATCACGCTCCTTTATCACAACCACGACTTCGAATTCAAGAAGGTCGATGGTGAGTACGGTCTTGACATACTCTACAAGAGAGTTCCGAAGGAATTCCTCGAAACAGAGCTCGACACCTGCTGGGTAAACGTTGGCGGTGAGGTTCCTGCGGAGTTCATAAAGAAGTACAGCGGTCGTACACCTGTCGTTCACCTCAAGGACTTCTACATGACCGGTGCGCTTCCGAAGCATCTCTACGCTCTCATCGGTATCGACGAGGGTGAGGTCAAGGACGACGAGCCCTCCACGTTCGAGTTCCGTCCCGTAGGTCACGGTATGCAGGATATGCCTGCGATCCTCGCGGCAGCCGAGGAGTCCGGCGCGCAGTACGTTGTCGTCGAGCAGGACGAACCCTCCATGGGACTTACCAGAATGGAGTCCATCAAGACGAGCAGAGAGTATCTAAGGTCTCTCGGTTGGTAAAAACGTAAGAATTCCGACGTTCGCCGAGTGCGGACGTGGGTCTTGATAATTCAGAAATCAAAGAAAGGCGGACAAAATAATGTCAGACGCAGTTCTCGGCCAGTTCAAGCAGGCTATCACAGAAGAAAAGAAGATCGAAGGACGTAAGCTCAAGATCGGTATCATCGGTACCGGTTGGATCGCAGAGTCCCACATCCAGAGCTACAAGATCCAGCCCGACGTTGAGATCGTTGCAGCAGCTGACCTCATCCCCGGCAAGGCTGAAAAGTTCATGGAAAGATTCGGCGTATCGGGCGTTCGTTTCTATCCTTCCCACAAGGAAATGATCGACAACGAAGAGCTTGACGGTGTTTCCATCTGCACCTACAACACTCAGCACGCAGCTCCGACCATCTACGCTCTCCAGCACAACATCCCCGTTCTCCTTGAGAAGCCCTTCACCGTAACGCTCGAAGAGGCTGAAGCAGTCTGCAAGGCTGAAAAGGAAAGCACCGCGTTCGTTTCTGTCGGCTTCCAGCCCAGATTCGATGCCAATATGCAGATGATCAAGAAGATCGTCGATTCCGGCGTTCTCGGTAAGATCTACTCCATCCAGACCGGTGGTGGTCGTCGTCGCGGTATTCCGGGATCTACCTTCA
>CAYSKU010000257.1:0-2680 GCA_964431775.1 uncultured Ruminococcus sp.
CCTTCAGGAGGTCTTCAAGAACGGTTCGCTCGATTCCCTCGACCGCGAGACCCTCATGACCATCCAGTGCTTCTTCGAAAACAACCTCAACGTCTCCGAGACCTCGAGAAAGCTCTTCGTCCACAGAAATACCCTCGTATACCGTCTCGAAAAGATACGCAAGCTGACCGGTCTCGACCTGCGTGAGTTCGACCACGCGATAACCTTCAAGGTCGCCCTCATGGTGAAGAGATACCTCACCACAAAGCCGGTAAAGTATTGAGAAGACCTTCAATAGAATAATCTATCAGGGACGCTCACGCCGCAGCACGGTGTGATGTCCCTGCTATGCTTTATAAAAAGCGTCTTCAAACTTACGCAACGGAATGTACATTATTATTGTCCGATGCTTGCGATATGCTGTACCGACCGCTTTTGTACTTGTGCATTCGGACAACATCACACAGATATATGGTTTCTTATTATGATTGATTTTGTAAACGTAAAAAAGGCATACCCGAACGGGACGATGGCTCTGAAGGGCGTTGACCTGCATATCGACGAGGGTGAGTTCGTATTCATCGTCGGACATTCGGGTGCAGGTAAGACTACCATCATGAAGCTGCTGCTTCGTGAGGAGCGCATAAGCTCCGGTCAGCTGATAGTCGGCGGACACGACCTTGCCGCAATGAGCGACCGAAAGGTGCCGTACTATCGTCGTGAGCTGGGGGTAGTCTTCCAAGATTTCCGACTTTTTCCGAAGAAGACGGTGTTCGAGAACGTAGCCTTTGCGATGGAGGTCGTTGGGACTCCGCGAAACAAGATAGTTCGCCGCGTACCGGCTATACTCAATACGGTGAACCTTGCCGGAAAGCAGGACTCCTTCCCGAACGAGATCTCGGGTGGTGAGCAGCAGAGAGTCGCGCTTGCGCGTGCGCTTGCGAACAATCCGAAGATCATCATTGCGGACGAGCCTACCGGCAACATCGACCCGAAGATGTCGCTTGAGATAATGAGTCTTCTCATGAAGATAAACAGACTCGGAAAGACGGTCATAGTGGTCACGCACGAGAAGAACCTTGTTGACTACTACAAGCAGCGTGTCGTGATGCTGAAGGACGGACTTATCGTAGAGGATCATGTGGGAGGAATGTTCAATTGAAGCGGTACAATATATTTTACTTCATAGGACAGGCGTTTTCCGGTCTGTGGCGAAACGGTGTAATGAGCTTTGCGTCGATCGCCGTACTGATGAGCTGTCTTGTGGTCATCGGCGGCTTCGCGCTGATAGTCCAGAACATCGACCTTAACCTCGAACGCTTTGGTAATCTGAACGAGATAGTCGTATTCTGCGACACGAACGCGACCGAGGAGGAGATAGTATCGGTCGGCGAGCAGATAGGGAAGCTCGACAACATAGCCTCCGTCAGGCGTATCACGAAGGAGGAGGGTCTTGCACAGATGAAGGCGGACGACCCCATCTATGCGGACGTATCTGACGAAAAAAATCCGCTTCCGGATTCCTACGAGATAATCTACATCGACACGGAGCGTGTCGGTGAGCTTGACTACCAGCTCCACCAGATAGAGGGCATAATAAAGGTAAACAACCGACTCGATCTTGCGACGAGCATTGAGCGCGTAAAGAGCGGTGTCATGCTCGTTTTCATCTGGTTCCTTGCGATACTGTCGGTGGTGAGTGTATTCATAATCATAAACACGATCAAGCTGTCCGTATTTGCGAGGCGGCACGAGATAAGCATAATGCGCTACGTTGGTGCGACAGGCTGGTTCATCACTCTGCCGTTCATCTTCGAGGGCATGATCATCGGTGCGTTTTCCTCCGTCATAGCGTACTTTGCGGAATGGTACATATACTCGTACATTGAGACGATGATCACGACCGATCTGCAAATGATCTCCATACTGACGTTCGCGGAGATAAAGAACACCGTTCTGCTCGGCTTTATGGCACTCGGTATCGTTGCCGGTATCATCGGCAGCTCCATCTCCCTCAGCAAATACCTCAAAAGTTAGTCGGCGGCGTGACGCCGCAGGCGGTCATCGGCGCACTTGAAGCCGAAATTGCACGATATCCCACGACAATTTAATTTGTGCAGATCCTGTCGGTTGAGGTCGGCTGAGCCGACGGGCATGAATCGGCGCACTTGAAGCCGAAATTGCACGATATCCCACGAGGGTGGGGTTCGGTGCGAGGATCGGCGCACTTGAAGCTGAAATTGCACGATATCCCACGAGGGGATGTGCAGTGTAAAAGTCGGGTCGGATGAGGCGACAGGAAGACTTAAAATTTACGATATCCCACGGTGGGATGTACAGCAGTTATCTGTGTGTCATCACACAGTAGCGTTATATATCAGGTATCACATTATGAAGAAAAAACGTTATATCAAAGCCACGGTATCCGTTCTGCTCGGTATCGGACTTTGCATAGGTGTTCCGCTCGTCTCTGCCGGAGACGGCACGGATGCAACGGTCAAGTCCTACGAGGAGCAGATGGCAGACCTTGCCGCAAAGCAGACACAGGCATTGAACGATCTGCAAGAGCTTTACGACGATCAGTCGGAGGCACAAAATGAGCTTATCAAGTATGATGAGCTGCTTCGCTACAATAACGAGATGAGGGAGCTGGCATCCGGTCAGCTCGACTCCCTGTACGACCAGATACAGGAAAAAACAC
>CAYSKU010000258.1:0-2676 GCA_964431775.1 uncultured Ruminococcus sp.
CCATGGAGCGCAGTGACATATCGCAACGCTTCGGCGCGGCGTTCCAGAACGACTTTCTCTTCGCCGACTGTGTCCGCTCGAACATCGACTTCGGGCGCGGTCTCTCCGACGACGAGCTTCTCAAAGCCGCGACCCACGCACAGGCAAAGCCGTTCCTTGACGAAAAGGAGGGCGGTCTCGACTACGAGCTGAGCATAAAGGGCGCGAACCTGTCGGGCGGTCAGAAGCAGAGGATACTGCTCAGCCGTGCGCTTGCCGGAATGCCCGAGATACTCGTCCTCGACGACAGCTCGAGCGCACTCGACTACGCAACAGATGCACGTCTCCGTCAGGCGTTACGTGAGAATTACGACGGACATGCCACGTCTGTCATAGTAGCACAGCGTGTCTCCTCGATAAAGCACGCAGACTTAATTCTCGTGCTTGAGGAGGGACGTGTCATCGGAAGCGGACGTCACGAGGAGCTTCTTCGTTCCTGTCCGCTCTACCGCGAGATAAGCGATTCACAGATGGGAGGTGCTTTACTTGAATAGAGGCGGACCGAGAGTTGCACGACCGGAGGACGTAGTGGTCGGCAACGTAAGTAAGAAAAAGCTGAAGGTGCTTCTCAGGCTCGGGAAGTATATGTTCCGTGCAAAATGGGGCTATCTTTGCGCGCTTGCACTTTCGATATTATCAAACCTGCTCTCCCTTGTCGGACCGAAGCTGTCGGGCTACGCGGTCGATGCGATAGGCACACGTGTCGGTGAGGTGGACTTTGACACTGTCATATTCTACTGTCTCGTCATGCTCGGAGCGTACGTGCTGTCGTCTGTCACGGCGTATGCGCTACAGATCGTCATGATAAACCTGTCGCGAGGGATAGTACGTCACATGCGCGAGGACATTTTCGCAAAGCTCATGCGTATGAAGGTCGAGTATTTCGACAAGAACCAGACGGGCGACATCATCTCACGCATATCCTACGACATAGACACGATAAACGCTACCCTCTCGAACGACCTCGTTCAGATAGCCTCGAGCCTTGTGACGGTCATCGGGTCACTTATAATGATGCTCTCGATCTCACCAAGGCTGTGCCTCATCTTTGCGGTGACCGTACCGCTGTCGATACTCACAAGTACGAAGATGGCGAATACGTTCCGACCGCTGTTCCGCGCAAGGTCGGGAAAGCTCGGTGAGCTGAACGGCTACGCGGAGGAATGTCTGTCGGGACAGAAGACCGTCCGTGCGTACAGTGCGGAGGAGGTCATGGCAAAGCGGTTTGCCGATCGCAACCGTATAGCGGCTGACGCATACTTCAAGACCGACTACTACGGAACTATGGTCGGACCTACCGTAAACTTTATAAACAATCTGTCGCTTACGCTCGTATCGGTATTCGGCTCTCTCATGTACCTTGCGGGAGGTATCTCGATCGGAAACGTATCCTCGTTCGTTCTGTACTCACGAAAGTTCAGCGGGCCGATAAACGAGACTGCGAACATAGTGAACGAGCTGCAATCCGCGGCTGCCGCTGCGGAGCGTGTGTTCCGTCTTCTTGACGAGGAGGAGGAGTCCGCAGACGTTCGCGATGCGGTATATCTCGGCAAAAATTCGCCGATACTCGGTCAGGTCAACGCGGAGCACGTTGATTTCGGCTACTCGAAGGACAAGCAGATACTGCACGACCTTACGATGAACATACGCCCGGGAATGACGGCGGCGATAGTCGGTCCGACCGGTGCCGGAAAGACTACTATAATAAATCTGCTGATGCGGTTCTACGATGCGGACAACGGAAGCGTAAGTCTCGAGCGTGTGGATGTACGTAACGCGGTACGCAGCTCTGTACGGCGTTCGTACACGATGGTACTCCAGGACACGTGGCTGTTCAGCGGTACTATAGCGGACAACATAGCCTACGGTGCCTCGCACGAGGTGAGCCGTGAGGAGATAGAGAGAGCGGCACGTGCGGCAGGTATACACTCGTTTATAGCAGGACTTCCGCACGGCTACGACACGGTGCTTACAGACGAGGGCGTCAACATATCCAAGGGTCAGAAGCAGCTGTTGACCATAGCACGGGCTATGATCTCGGATGCGCCGGTACTCATCCTCGATGAAGCGACCTCGAACGTTGACAGCATGACGGAGATGCGTATACGTGAGGCTATGAGTGAGCTTACGGAGGGGCGAACGTCCTTCATCATCGCACACCGTCTCTCGACCGTTCGGAACGCGGACGTTATCTTCGTTCTGCGTGACGGTCGCGTGATCGAGCACGGCTCACACGATGAGCTGATGTCCGCCAAGGGCTTCTACTACTCCCTCCACTCCGCACAATTCACCTAATGCGGCGGCGCAGTCGCCGCAGACAGACTTCGGCGGCGCAGTCGCCGCAGACAGACTTCGGCGGCGCAGTCGCCGCAGACAGGCTTCGGCGTACTTTAAGCCAAACAATCGAGACATCACACGAGGGTGAAGTAAAGTGCGGAATTGATGAAGCACTTTAAGCCGAACAATCGAGACATCACACGAGGGTGAAGCAAAGTGCGGAATTGATGAAGCACTTTAAGCCGAACAGTTGAGACATCACACGAGAAATTACAATAATTTATCATAAAAATTACGAAAGGAGATTATAGCAATCCCCCCAATTACCCCAACACACCGGCCGCATTGAACCAGCCTTTA
>CAYSKU010000259.1:0-2661 GCA_964431775.1 uncultured Ruminococcus sp.
ATGTACAGGAGCGAGAGAGCTTTGTGATAGACGAAGAATTTATCCGCAGGAATACGCACGTATTTCAAGGGAAGATTCTGAAGTATAGCGCAAAAAGCTCCGTTATCTGTGCATATTGACTTTTTTCAAACAAGCCCTAAAGGATGCTCGGATACCGACGTCCGAAATACAAATGCGGACGTTGCTACCGGTTCCTACGAATATTTCTCCGCAAGGTCGTAGAAGAACGCTTCAAGCTCCGACTGTGCGGTACCTGCACCGCCTGTCGGATACTGACTTCCGTCAGAAAAGGTCAGACAAAAGCCGTATGCCTCAGTGTCACTTCCGACACCTCCCGACCCTGCCTTGTAGCTCTCCGCGTAGACTATGCTGTCGTTTTTAACTATTATGTCAAGCAGCGCGACCTTCTCCTCCTCGGATACTACGCACTCGACAATCGACGTTTCGACCTCGTAGCTATCGGTGAAGCACTCTGCGTCAAAGAGCCACTCCTCCCCCGACTCGTACAGAGCGAAGGAATAGCTGACACTTCTGTCCATGCTCCCGTAGGATATCGAGACCGCCGTCAGCTCATTGACCGTATGTACGGCAGACTGCGCGGGTGTCTCGCACCCTGCAAGTCCGCCGCCGATACCGAGGGTCAAAACTCCGGCGAGTGTCGCCTTTCGCAGAGCTCGCCATACCGAAGCACCGTTCATCACAGCTTCGTTCCGCATTCGGGACAGAACTTCGGTGTGTTGTCGGGATCCTCGTTCTTCCAACCGCAGTTCGTGCAGAAGCGCGGCTTGCTCTCCGGCTTCGGGCTACCGCAGGCAGAGCAGAACTTTCCCGTGTTGACCGTCCCGCAGGCGCACGTCCAACCGTTCTGCTGTGCGGCGGGCTGTGCCGTCGGGGCGGTCGGTACGTTCGTAACTATACCGCGATTCAGGAGCAGGTCGGACAGCTCCTTCATCTGGAACTCACATTCCTGATACTCGGCAGTATGAGGACTGTTCGGTGCCGGACTTCCGGCAAGGTTTATCTTGATCTCATCGAACCAAGGTGAATCAATGGTCAGGACTACGTTGAAATCGTATTCGAACTCGTAGCGCGGAGGAGAATAGCTCTTGTTCTTGCCCTCGCTGTCCTTGTAGAACAGCTCGGTGCGATCCTCCTTGACCTCACACTGAACGTTCTTGACCTGATCGAAGGAGATGAGGTCGGGGCTATCATACTTCCAGTCATCGAAGAAGGTGACTACAAACTTCCTTGCCGCCGTGTCAACGAACACCTTCTTCGATCTGCCGTAGGTACGATCGGGAGTGAAGGACTCGAGCAGAACGGCGTTCTCCTCACGGTAGGCAAGCTGCTTCTTTATCTCGTCAACGGTGGAATGGCGGCGTTCGCTGAACAACGGTGAGAGCTTTTTGGCACAGTCCTTGCAAAGATTGCCGTCCTCAAGCTTCTTATTGCCGAGCAGACCGATCTTTTCGCCGCATACATCACAGAATTTTTTATCGAAAAGTCCCATAGTATACCTCTGTTTCGTAAATTACAGAACAAGTCTTATCTAACGTCCTCGAGTGACTCAGACGATATCTCCGTCATCGAACGGGTCACCGCATTCGGGGCAGAATCTCGGGGGCTTAGTTCCCTTTTCGGGTTCCCAGCCGCACTTGTCACAGCGATACTGCGGTACGCCGGAGGGCTTCTTTGCACCGCATTCCGCGCAGAACTTGCCCTTGTTCACCGCACCGCAGGAGCAGATCCAGCCGTCGTCGGCAGGCTTCGGAGAGCCGCACTCGGGGCAGAACTTACCTGTTGCAGTCGCGCCGCAGGAGCATTTCCAGCCGCCTGCCGGCTTCGGTTCGGGCTTCTTTGCACCGCATTCGGGACAGAACTTGCCCGTTGCGGTCGCACCGCACTGACACTTCCAGCCGCCGGAGGTAGCGGGAGCTGCCGGAGCAGGAGCTGCCTGCTGCTGTGCCTGCTGCTGACCCATTGCGAAGAGGTTCTGAGCGTTCATACCGCCGGCACCTGCCGCCATGTTCATACCCATGAAGCCGGTCATAGCTCCGGCAGAGTTACCTGCCGCCGTCTTCATCGCATCAGCCTGTGCGCTGACGAGAGTTGCGGCTGCCATGGTCGGGTCACGCATGATGGCACTGCGCTGTGCCTGCTTGATCAGCTCTGCATCCTCCTCGGGAAGAGTTACCGAGCCAAGAGCTATGCTTACGACCGAGAGACCGCGAAGCGCGCTCCACTTTTCGGAAAGTGCGGCGTTCATCGCATTCTCAAGCTCTGTATTGTGTGTAACTATCTGGTTCGGACGAAGCTCGAGGTCGGAGAGCTTACCGAACGCCGGCTGAAGCGCGCTTATGAACTCGGTCTTCAGCTGACCGTCAAGCTCGTCACGAGAATATTCGTCACTTACGTTACCGCAGACATTGGTGTAGAACAGGAGAGGGTCGGTGATCCTGTAGGAGTATACGCCCGAGCAACGAACGGATACGTCTATGTCAAGACCGATCTTAGAATCCACCACGCGGAACGGGATCGGGTTCGGAGTACCGAACTTGTTGTCGATAAGCTCCTTGGTGTTGAAGTAGTATACTCTCTGATCCGTTCCGGTATCGCCGCCGTAGGTGAAACGCTTACCTATGGTGCGGAAGGTCTCCTTTA
>CAYSKU010000260.1:0-2642 GCA_964431775.1 uncultured Ruminococcus sp.
CCTGCGACCTACCGGTTCGTAGCCGGGCACTCTATCCACTGAGCTAATGGCGCACGGGGGTATTCTGTTGTATAAGCACTCTGAGTTGCGTCTTGCTCGGAGTTACCGGTTCGTAGCCGAACACTCTATCTACTGAGCTTATGGCGCATACGCATTTTTGATCTCCCCCCCGTGGGGGTCTCTCCCTTGCGCCTCTATATGATACCACATTCGATCACGTTTGTCAATAGTTTTTTTGATCTTTTTTCAAAAAAACTTTTTTCCATCCGCACGTCCCACCGCACGAGCCTTGCACGGTGGGTTGCGGAGCGGAATTACAGATAGTAGCTCTCGTCAAGCGGAGCATCGTCGAACATAAGCTCGATACCGTGCGAGCGTTCGCGTACCCGCTCCATAGCCGCCGCCATTTTTCGCGCCGAGCAGAGCTTCGCGTGTGCGTTTCCGACAGTGCCGTCCGTGATCGCGCCGAAATGACGGAACGCCGGCTCGTACTTCGGGTAGTTCGCCGAAACGTCCGAGCAGCCGACGGCGTGGTGACAATGTATCGGTCTCTCGATGATGTCGCCCGAGAGGAGACGTATCTTCGTCTCGACCGGCTCGACCGAAAGTCGGTTCAAAACGCCCATTCGCTCCTCGACCGAATGCAGGAACGTATTGCGGTTATGATCTACGCCGATCAGTATGACCGCGCCGTCCTCATCGAGGATACGACCGTAGCAGCCGTTTTGCGAGGTCGAGGTATCGACCATGACCTCACCTGCGATGTAGTCCTCAGCCGCGCCGGACTCGTATGCGGCGGTACGACCGTCAAACACTGCCATCGAATGTGTGGGGTGTAGGGAGCGGTGCGCCATCGGATGAGCGGCGGCGAGGTTCGGGAGAGTGCCGATGCACGTTTCGTGCGAGGACATATCGAGAGTCGGCTCGTCACAGCCGCGGTCGAGGCTGCGCCAAGTATGGGTAGGTATCAGCAGGAGACCGCCGCGCTCGGTGAAATACTCTATCAGGGCATCGAGGAAGGCTTCGCCGCGTCCCTCGACCTCACCGACCGCACGGAGGGAGGTATGTGCGATGACGACCTTATCCTGCGGTGCGTTCATTTTACGAAGATCTTCCTTTATCGTTGCTTTGGTGTACATATGTGCATCTCCAAGATCACAAAAGATATAGTACGTTAATTATGCCCTATCGGGACGAAAAAGTCAAGAGGGAAGTAAAGACATCGGGCGGTCTGAGACCGCAAACAGTCATCGGCATTCGTGAAGTCGAAAGACATCCCACGACAATATTATTTGTGCAGATCGGCTGCTGATTTTTTGTCTTGTGCAGACTGCTTGTTATCTATAGAACGTTTGTCTTTAGCAGACTGCACGTAGGGGAAAAAGGAAGAAAACGCTGCGGCGTTTTCTTCCCTATAAAATAACCTGTGTTTTCAACAAAACAAATAGTCTGTAGACCAGATCTGCACCAATAACATTGTCGTGGGATATCTTTCGATCCCAGCTGAAAGTGCGCCGATGACTGCCCGTCGCCTCAGGCGACCCGATGACTGCGCGCAGCCTCAGGCTGCCTCAGGCGACCCGACACGGCATTCGGCGTAGATCGGGCAGTGGTCACTCGCGACCACCTGCGGTACGTCGGCTTCAACGAACGCTATGTCGCCGGACGAGAAGATGTAGTCGATCTTTATCGACGGCGCGTCCGACGGGAACGTCTTCTTCCCCTCGATCAGCTCGTCTACACTGTTCAGCTTGCTGTACAACGGTCGCATGAGCGGCGCGTCAGGCTGCATATTGAAGTCGCCCATGAGGAGGAACGGGCGCGGCTCGGCTGCAAGACAGGTCAGCGCGGTCGAAACGGCGTGCTCCTGCTCCGCCTCCGACAAGCCGAAGTGGGACGAGTACACCGCAAGCTCGACGGTCTCTCCCGAATATGCAGTCACACCCTCGCCGGTCGGAATCTCGATCACGCAGCGGCAGAGCGAACGCGGCTCGAACCATCTGCATTCACCAACATCCACCGGATCGGGAATGCGTATCACCGAGGCTTCGACTATCGGATACTTCGACAGGATCGCATTACCGTAGGGCTCGGTCCCGTCTATGCAGATCGAACGTCCGAAGTAGCAGTGGTAGCCGAGATACGCCGCCATCTCCTCCGCCTGTGCCGTGTAGTCGGCTCGGTTGCCGCGTCCGCGAACCTCGTTCAGCCCGATCACGTCCGGCTCGTACCTGCGTATCACGTCGCATACGACCCGAAGGTCGATGTGATCGCCGAGATGCACGTGACCGTGCTGTATATTGTAGGTCATTACCTTGAGCTTTATCATATGTTTTCCTTTCGTGCTTATGTTCAACTTTATTGCATTTTGTGCTATACGCACGGTGGTCGCCATCGGGTCGCCTGAGGCGACACGCATGAATCGGCGTACTTTCACTTGAAATTGCAAGAGATCCCACGAGGGTGGAGCTTGTGCAGACTTGGTCTACAGAACGTTTGTCTTTAGCAGACTGCTTGTCATCTATAGACTTTTGGTCTTGTGCAGACTGCTTGTAATTTATAAGGAAGGAAACGCAAGCGTTTCCGGAATTTTATGCCCCTGCGAGGGGCGCGCGCAAGGGAGGCTCAGTTCGCGAGCCTCC
>CAYSKU010000261.1:0-2591 GCA_964431775.1 uncultured Ruminococcus sp.
AAAGCCGATAACCTAAATCAGCATAAGCGACTGGGGCATTGTAGATGAGAAAATCTCGTCTGACTTCCTGATAGAAATCAGACGAGATTTGTCCGTATGTACCCCGGATTCCGTCAGCTAACAGTTGATAAGTAATTAGTTCCTTATCACTGTTAAGCCAAACGGAAGCAATGGAAGTATCGAAAGGACACACATTGACTTTTTACAAGGTTATTTTATCATATATTTTCTTACTTGTCAAGTAAAAAATACAAAATAAAGAAAAATAACATGGGTACTGACTTCATGTTGGAATGTATGGTTTATATATACAAATATTGATGCTGCGTTTTAGACATTATCACAATACAGAGAACGAGTTACATTGTCGTGGGATCTCTTTCGACCCAAACCGAAAGTGCGCCGATTCATGCTTGTCGCCGACAGGCGACCCGAATTCAAGCAATGTTTTATTCATCTTCAAATAACTATCACATTTGCACGGTATAATATGACCGTAAAGAAAAGCGGGGCGCGAAAATATATCCTCTGCCCCCGAGAAAGGATCATATTATGAAAGACTTCTACCTTAACGAAAACGAAATGAACGAGAACGACAAGAACAACGAGAACAACGTAAGCAACACAAGCAACGTAAACAGCTCCGGCTCAGCCGCGAACGAAACGAACGATAACATAAACAACGCTAACGCCGCTACCAACGCCAACGCCGCTCCCAACGAGCAGAACGCCACACCGTCCGGCACACCTTCGATCCCCAACGGTGCGTACTCCTACACACGTGAGAGCATTCCGAACAATACCTACAGACCCGACCCGAATACGGGTGCGCGAAGCCCCTACGGCGGTGCGTACACGTATAACGCAGGTGCAAACGGTGCGAACGCAAACGCAGGTGCAGGTCCGCAGCCTCAGCAGAATCCTGCCGGCGGCTACGGCTTCACCAATTCCTACGCTCCGCAGAGCCACGGCTACACGGCACACGGTGACGGAAGCATCTCCTATTCTCCCTCGACGAGCGGCGAAAGACGCAAGAAGGAGCGCAGGTCGGGCGGAACGTTCTCGCGGAGAGCGGTCGCCGTCATCTGCGGCGCGACTGTGCTTTGCTCCGGTCTTTTCGGCTTCGGCGGTGCGTACCTCGCAAGCAGTCTGACGAACGCGCCTCAGCAGTCGGCATCGGGAAGCGTGACGAACTCCGGAAATACCGCGGTCGTATACCGCAGTGTCGGTGATGTCGTCACCTCGACCGGTGCGAACGGTGCGAAGGGCGATGCGCTGACCTACAGTCAGGTCGCGAACGTAGTCAAGGACTCCGTTGTCGAGATAAAGACCGAGTACACCGTGCAGAGTATGTGGTATCAGTACGTCACCGGCGGTGCAGGCTCGGGCGTCATCATCTCCGATGACGGCTATATCATCACGAACAACCATGTTATCTGCGATGACAGCGGTACTACCATTGCGGACAATATCACAGTACATCTGACGAACGGCGAAGAATATAAGGCAGTAGCGGTCGGCGCGGATGCGGACTCCGACATAGCGGTCTTGAAGATAGAGGCAACGGGACTGACGTTTGCGGTCTCCGGCAACAGTGACGATCTGGCGGTCGGCGAGGAGGTCGTAGTGGTCGGCAATCCTCTCGGGGAGCTTGGCGGCACGGTAACGAACGGCATAGTGAGTGCGACCGAGCGTGAGATAGACGTAAACGGTGTAACGATGAGTCTCATACAGACGAACGCGGCAGTGAACCCGGGCAACTCGGGCGGCGGTATGTTCAACATGAAGGGCGAGCTGGTCGGCATCGTGAACGCGAAGTCCACGGGAACGGGCGTTGAAGGTCTTGGCTTTGCGATCCCGATAAACGAGGCACTCCGAGTAAACGAGCAGCTTCTCGAGTACGGCTACGTTCGCGGAAAGACGATGATCGGCGTATCGTTCCAGGAGGTCTCGAATTCGAACACGTTCATGTATTATTACAACATCAAGCCGGGCGTATACGTTGCCGCACTCACCGAGGGCTACAATGACGACGTATTGCAGGAGGGCGACCGAGTTATCGCGGTAAACGGAAACGAGGTATCGAGCAGTGCCGATATCAAGGCGGTAGTTACCGCCGCGTCCGTAGGTGACAAGCTGAAGTTCCAGCTCTACCGTGACGGCAAGCTCATCGAGGTCGAGGTCACCTGCTACGAGAAGATCCCCGACGGCATCGACGACTCGAACGTCCGCTTCGAAGAAGACCTCGGCGACTGACTCGCCTCAGGCAGCCTGAGGCAGCCTGAGGCTGCACGCATGAATCGGCGTTCGTGCAGTTTGGCTCGAAAGATATCCCACGACAATGTTATTTGTGCAGATCTATTGTAACGCACTCTCCTTCAGTCGCGTGCGCGACAGCTCCCTCCCGGAGGGAGCCTTGTCTGCGTGTAGCCGAATAATAAAGAAATACGATAGATCTATGCAAAAGCTCCACGTTCCACTCTTAAAACTCCACCTTTGTTTCTCTCCCATCTATTCGCTGTTAATACGAGCGGTCTGCTAGGGCGTGTTTGAAAAAAGTCAATATGCACAGATAGCGGAGCTTTTTGCGC
>CAYSKU010000262.1:0-2519 GCA_964431775.1 uncultured Ruminococcus sp.
GTCGCCGTCGTCGCCACAAATGGCGACCGCGACAGCTCCCTCCCGGAGGGAGCCTTTTACACGTGTAACTATCACGAACGAATACAACAAAATGAGCTGTCAGCAGACCAGATCTGCACCAATAATATTGTCGTGGGATGTCTTTCAACTTAAACTTCACGAACGCCGATGACCGCCCGTCGCCTCAGGCGACCCGATGACCGCTTGGCGGCTCAGCCGCCTCAGGCGACAATTTAATAAAAAATTTAGGATATGCAGAACGCAAAGATTGTGGTATAATATATTATCATGTTATCGTATATCGTACACCGCGACCGACGATATACCGCTATCCCTGTCATCAAAGGAGATGCCGCAATGAAAAAGGAAAAGCACCGTGAGCTGTCACCTGCCGAGAACGATGTGCGAAGCATAAAGCTGACGAAGCTCGTCTACCTCTTCGTCATGCTCAGCTTCATTTTGCCGATCGGATACCTGATCCTCAAGATCATCGTCACCGACCCAGGCGAGGCGGCAGGCGGTCAGGGACGTGCAGACTACGTCCTCATGCTCGTGCAATGTATCCTCGGTATATTCGTCATACATATCCCGATGATGCTTGCAAAAAAATTCAGATTCGTCGTGCCTACGTTCCTGTTCGTCATGTACATAATCTTTCTGTACTGCGCGATATTCCTCGGCGAGGTGCGAAACTTCTATTACGTTATCCCACATTGGGACGATATACTCCACTGCATGAGCAGTATGATGACCGGCTTCTTCGGTCTGATGACCATAAGCATCCTGAACCGGGACGAGCATATAGTCGTCAGACTCTCACCGTTCTTTATGGCGTTGTTCGCGTTCACGTTCTCCGTCACCGTCGGATCCCTCTGGGAGATATACGAATACACCTTCGACGGTCTCCTCGGCTTGAATATGCAGAAGTTCATAACCGCCTCGGGTGAGGTGCTGGTCGGTCACGCCGCACTGACCGACACGATGAAGGATATAACCGTTGATACGTGCGGCGCGCTCCTTTCCTCCGTCATCGGGTATCTCTCCGTGAAGCGCGACAAAAAGTGGTTCAAGCCGGAGCTTATCGAGGACGAGGAAACGGAAAAAGAGAAAGAGAAAGATAACACAAAAGAAAGCACCGACAGGTGACATATCCATATCACAGGAGAAAAAAACGATGTCCGGAAAAGATCTGAACGAGCTTCGACTTCTGATAGATGCCGCAGACCGTGACCTTGTTGACGCATTCGTGCGCCGCATGGAGGTCGCAGGTGAGATAGCGGAGGCGAAGCGTGAGATAGGAAAGGCGGTCTTCGACCCAGCACGTGAGCGGCTGAAGCTCGACTCGGTCGAGAAGCTGGCAGGAGAGAGGATGGGAAAGTACACACGTTCGCTGTACTCTCTCCTCATGGAGCTGTCGAAGGATCACCAGAACCGCATACTTAATAATGAGCGCACCGTGCTCGAGGTGAGGGACGAGCCGTTTCCGACCTCGGCGCGAGTTGCGTGTCAGGGGACAGCCGGAGCGTACTCGGAGCTTGCGGCGCGGACGCTGTTTGCCGAGCCGGAGATAGAATTCTGCGCCTCGTTCGAGGACGTCATGCGTATGGTGTCGGAGGGGAGGGTACGCTACGGCGTACTGCCCATCGAGAACAGCAACGCCGGCTGTGTCGAGGCGGTATATTCGCTGCTCAACCGCTACGGTGTCTACATAGTACGTGAGGTGAAGTGCGCCGTTCGTCATTCGCTCCTTGCGAAGCAGGGGACGAGGCTCTGCGACGTTCGTGAGGTGATATCGCACGGACAGGCAATATCGCAATGCTCGGAATTTCTCGGCGCGCACCCCGAAATGAGGGTGACGTATGCGGAGAACACGGCGGTCGCGGCACGGCTCGTTGCGGAGTCGGACAGGGGGGACGTAGCCTCTCTGTCATCGCACCTTTGTGCGGAGCTGTACGGACTTTGCGAGCTGGAGCGTGACGTGCAGGACACGGACAACAACAGGACGAGATTTCTGTGCGTATCGCGTGAGCCCGAGCTTTATCCGGACGCGGACAAGACGAGCATAATCATAGCGACGGAAAACGTCCCGGGGGCGTTATACATGGTGCTGTCGCGCTTTTTCGCGCTCGGCATAAACATAACGAGTCTCGTATCGCAGCCGATACACGGCGGTGATTTTGAGTCGCGCTTTTATCTGGACTTTGAGTCGAGGGTATCGTCCGACGATCTTGCCGCGCTTCTCGACGTCGTTCCCACCATGTGTCGCGAATTCAAATACCTCGGCACCTACCTCGGGTCTGTCGGCTGAGGTCGGCTGAGCCGACGGTCTGAGACCGCAAACAGTCATCGGCGCACTTTCAGCTGGGATCGAAAGATATCCCACGAGGGTGGAGCTTGTGCAGGGTTGGTCTGCTGACAGGTCGGCTGAGCCGACAGGCGATCATCGGCGTTATTTCAGTCGAAATCGGAAAATATCACACGATGATGAAGTAACTCCACCCTTGGTATTCCACACGTCT
>CAYSKU010000263.1:0-2502 GCA_964431775.1 uncultured Ruminococcus sp.
CCTTGATGGAAAAGGTACGCCGGAAGCTCATCTGTCTCCGAGTGAAGTGTATCGAGCGTTATCTCGGATACATCGACCTTCTCCGGTGTATTTTGATCTTTGATATCATTCATTTTAACAAACCGTCCTTTCCAATGTTTATTATACCTTAAACAGGCAGATATTGCAAGTACTTTTTGATGTATTCATAAATATTTTTCGAGAATTATAGATAGGATTTTGTTATATTACACAATCAAAACAAAGCTTCGGTCAAAAAACGTTCCGAATTGGCGAAAAAGCGGCTCAAAAAAACGTCCGTTTCGGGTAAGCAGTACCAAAAACGGACGTTTCTTCATGCTTTTCTTTGTAGGAGGCGTGTATCCTTTGTGCATAACTCACGATATGTATATCGAGCCGCGCCGATATCGAGCGGCGACATAGCTATATCTGTCGTTTTGCACAAGTACAGACCGTCTCGTATGTGCCGCATTGACCGAAACCGCAAAGGTCAGTCAAAGCACAGCGGAGTAGTCGGGCAGCTTTTTCTCGGGCTTGCCATCATCGGAGCAACGGTCTCGCGCCACTTGTTGTAATGCTCCGTCTCCTTATGAGCGGCGGCGGCAGCCTTATCGACGTACACCTCGTAAAGGATGAACTTTGTCGGGTCGTTGTCGGCGTGCAGCACGTCGAAGCGGACGTTACCCTCTTCCCTTCGAGAGTTCTCGTGATTGTATCTTGTTATCTCTGCGAACGCCTCAACGTATTCGGGAAGGACGTCAACGTAAACTACAGTTGCTATCATATATCCTCCGAGGCTCACTTTGCTTCAAGTACGCGGAAGAATTCGAGCTCCTCGCCGGACGGTCCGTAGACGAAGCCGCAGTTCAGGGTGAGCTTGACGGGAGCGGAGTCGAGCGGAACGACCTTCGGCTCGGACTTCGGGGTCGCGCCTGCCTCTATAGCCTTTGCGTAAGCGGCGTCAACGTCATCGACCTTTAGCGCGAAGTGGATATAGGTGGCGTTACTGCCGCCATTGCCGCCTGCGAACAGCTCGAGTATGCCGCCGTCACCGAGGTCGAGCATAGCGATACGTCCGTTTCCCTCGCCCCACTGTGTGTAGAACTTCAGACCGAGCGCGGTGTAGAATTCGAGTGACTTTTCGAAGTCAACAGCCTTCAGCGCGATGTGGTGGAAGCCCATTCCCTTGATGATCTCGTTTGCCATGGTGTTTCTCCTTTGTATATGTAGAATTTGTGTATTCAATAATATCTGACAGACGTGACGACACGTCCGAACAGCATGAGACTGTTTACAATAAGCGGAAGCATGGTGCGGTTCTCGGGCTGTAGACGGAAGTGACCGTCCTCCTTGTAGAACGTTCTGACCAGAGCCTGACCATCGACCAGCGCGACGACTATATCGCCGTTATCGGCAGTCGATGCTCTTTCGACTATGACGATATCGTCCGGCAGAAGACCGACCTCGAGCATACCGACATCGGCGACACGTAGCGCGAACATCTCGTTCTCGGGCGGTGTTCCGACACCCGTAGGATACTGTATAAAGCCCTCGTAATTCTCCTCGGAGAGGAACGGCACGTTCTCGGAGCGTGGGGAGATGAGCGGCACGGCATATGCTCCGGCAGAAGATGCAGACGAAGCGTTATCGGGAAGTGAGTCCGCGTCACCGAGACGGAGAGCGCGGCTCTTGCCGTTATCCTTACGGATGTAGCCCTTTTGTTCGAGACGCTCGATACAGGCGTGTACCGTTGAGGTACTTTTTATCTGCAAGGCGTTGCATATATCGCGCACCGAGGGTGCGTAGCCCTTTGACTTTATGTTATCTCTGATATATTCGAACACGAGCAGCTCTTTTGTTTCAAGCTTCATGTCACAGCCTCCGCTTCAAGCTATCGAATATCTAAGGATCGCAGATATTCGATCTTTTTCCTTATTATATCACATCTCGCCTCGACTGTAAACAGTTGAAGCAGAATTATATGTGCAGATTTAGGCGGCTGACGGCTAATATTTTGTCTGTGCAGACATCATTTCAGCCGTCAGCAGACCTACAGTGTTATCACCCACCACATACCCTGTTATCACTTTTTGCATAGCATTTCGGTGGGTTTATGAAGAAAATGTAAAAATAAATATTTTATCGTTTTAGTCATTGAAAATCACGCGCCGATAGTGTATAATGTACCATAGCGGGATTTTGGAATTCCGTTTCAAATATCCGTCTCACTCAATATATTATCAAGTATCAAGGAGTTTCTTAAATGGTTACAAACAAGTATGTCCTCTCCTGGGTAGATGAAATGGCAGCTCTGACCTGCCCCGATAAGATCGTTTGGATCGACGGCTCGGAAGAACAGGCAGACGCTCTCCGCGCCGAAGCCTGCGCTACCGGCGAAATGATAAAGCTCAACGAAGAAAAGCTCCCCGGATGCTACCTGCACCACACCGCAGTAAACGACGTTGCTCGCGTTGAGAACAGGACCTTCATCTGCACCTCCAA
>CAYSKU010000264.1:0-1193 GCA_964431775.1 uncultured Ruminococcus sp.
GGTAGGTCTCCTGGAAGAGGATGTATGTGCCGATGCCGGCTTCCTTGAGCTTTCTATAGTTTTCTACGGTAGTAGCGGCGATATTCACGTTGACACGTCTGATGTCGCCGTTTTTGTGATGGACGGAATATATGGTGTTGATGCAATCGAGGATGTACTCGATGGGGTTGTTGACGGGGTCTTCACCGGCTTCGATGGCGAGTCTCTTGTGACCCATGTCCTGTAGAGCGATGACCTCGTTTCTGATCTCGTCCTGCGTGAGCTTTTTACGTGCGATATGCTTGTTCTTCATGTGGTAGGGGCAGTATACGCAGCCGTTCACGCAGTAATTGGAGAGGTAGAGGGGGGCGAACATGACGATACGATTTCCGTAGAACGCCAGCTTTATCTCACGTGCGAGGTCGTACATAGCCTCGACCTTTTCGGGTATCTCACAGGCGAGGAGGACGGAGGCTTCGCGGTGGGAGAGACCGGAGCAGCGGATACCGTCCTCGGTCTTACGCGGACGAGCCTTTTCGAGGATGGAGTCGATAAGCTCGACGTTATTTTTGTTTTCCTCGGCGTAGCGGAGGGTATCGAGTATCTCTTCGTTATTGATGAACTCCTCAGCCCTGAGAGATCTCGGATCATAGATAGCCATGATGATGTTATCCTTTCGGTATTTTGTGGTATTTATATGTTGTTAGTTGACGTTATTTGAAATTGACGATATTTGGTCGTCTGACGAGACGATTTAGCTGAACGTGAATGAGCCTCCCTCCGGTAGGGAGCCTCGACTGCGTGAAGCCTGTACGAAAGAATACGACAAAATATAATTTCGGCTGACCAAGTCTGCACTAATGATATTGTCGTGGTATCTCTTTCAATTTAAACTGAAAGTGTGCCGATCCATGCCCGTCGCCTCAGGCGACCCGATTTTGCCTGTCGCCTCAGGCGACCCGATCCATGCTTGCGGTCTCAGACCGCTGCATCGCCGCGTGCGACAACGATCTCGTAGCCGAGCTGCTTCATGGCACGGCGCAGTGCCTCTATCTCCTGCGCGGACTCCCTGCCGGAGTAGAGCTTGTTGTCGTAGAGCGCGTACTTGCGTCGCTCCGACTTCGGCGACAGGTTCGGCATGATGACGTTCGCACCTGCCCTGATGCCGCGCTCACGTCCGTCCTCCGCTATCGTGCCGAGCGCGGTCGTCGCCG
>CAYSKU010000264.1:1203-2412 GCA_964431775.1 uncultured Ruminococcus sp.
TCGGCTTTATCAGACGAAGTATCGACAGCAGATATATAGTAAGCTCCGCACTTCCGGCATTGTAGCCCCCGAACGGCGTGTCCCTTTGCGGAATGAACGGTCCGATGCCGCACATCTCGGGCGAAAAGCCTTCAACGAACTTTAGGTCGAGCGCGAGATCGTGCAGCGTCTGATACGGTGAGCCGACCATGAAGCCGCACCCCACCTGATACCCGAGCTCACGCAGGTCGTAAAGACAGCGCATACGCTCGTCAAACGACATCTCCGCAGGGTGCAGACGTGCGTAGTGCCGCGCATTCGCGGTCTCGTGACGGAGAAGATACCTGTCCGCTCCGGCTTCGCGCATGAGGGCGTAGTCCTCCCTCGTGTATTCGCCGAGCGACAGCGTGACCGCGCAGTCGGGATGGTGCTTCTTCAACTGTCGCGCTATGTCCGCGACCTCGCGTGCCGAAAAGTATCCCTCACCACCCTGTAGAACGAAGGTTCTAAAGCCGAGCGCGTGACCCTCGTCGGCGCAGTCGAGTATCTGCTCGGGGGTCAGTGCGTAGCGTTCGAGGGACTCGTTCGAGCGGCGGATACCGCAGTAGAGGCAGTCGTTGCGGCAGATGTTGCCGACCTCAATAAGTCCACGGATGTAGACGGTGTTCCCGAAGACGGCGCGGCGCACCGCATCCGCACGTTTGGCGAGGTAGTCTGCCGTCTCGGGGGAGCGGCTCGAAAGGAGAAGCTCGTACTCCTCGAGTGAGAGCGAGTGGGAACGCTCCAGCTCGTCTATGATATCAAAAATGTTAGTCATCGTATTCAATGGGGGAATATGCGGTCTTGACGCTTATGCCGTCGAGGTTGCCGATCTTGCCGGAGAGCGCGGATATCACGTTTTGCGGCGCATCGATGGCGATGGAGATGATGCTGATTCCGCGACGTTTGTAGGGGATACCCATACGTCCGATAATGAAGTCACCGTACTCATGGAGCATACGGTTGAGCGGCTCTATGGAGTCGCGGTTCTCGACGATTATGCCCATGACTGCAACTCGTGCTGCCAAAAAGACCCCTCCGTTTCTGAAAAAATTACAAGAGCGCGAGAAATTAGGGCGTGTATGAAAAAAGTCAATATGCACAGATAGCGGAGCTTTTTGCGCTATACTTCGGAGTTTCCCCTTGAAATACGTGCGTATTCCTGCGGAAAAATTCTTCGTCTATCACAAA
>CAYSKU010000265.1:0-2352 GCA_964431775.1 uncultured Ruminococcus sp.
ATTTTATATTTTATCTGCTTATTTATTATTCAATATATACAGTTACTCTACATCGGCAAAAGACCGTGTTCTACAAGAAGATCGGGGCTTTTTGAGACGTTTTTTGCACCTTTTTGTACGTTTTTTTCGCCGTTTATGTACGCTTCTATGTGTTTTACGCGCTTCTCGGACGTTTCAAGAAAAGTGTTTTTTTGAAATCATACTGTAAAATAAAGGAAATGCACCGCTCGACACACTGCCATTTATATCCTACACCCTTTCTCGAACTACTTGCAAGCACAAAGAAAAAAGGGAACGCCGAAGCGTTCCCTGCATATTGAATTTACGTGCAGTCTGCACAGGACATATGACCGCGTGCAGCCTCAGACCGACTCTGCACAAATAATATTGTCGTGGGATATCGTGCAATTTCAGCTGAACTAACGCCGATCCATGCACTGTCCTCCATTGTCGTGGGACTTCTCCCAACTTAAACTGAAAGTATGCCGATCCATGCCTGCGGTCTCAGAACGCCTCAGGCGGGTCAGCCGACTAATCTTCTATCTTCATGAGCTTGTGGACGTTCTTTTCGAGGGTCTTGCTCGTTGCGTTCAGTATCTTTGCATAGGTGGACGCGATCTCGAGCTTTGCGGAGGTGGCGTTGTTGCTGATCGTATCAACAGGTGTGCTGACACCAAGGACGTCGGTCAGGTTGAACGTTCCGCTGTCGAGTATGAGGTTGAGCATCTCCGCACTCTCGCGGTCACGGATATACTTGAAGTTCAGCGTAGTGTCTACGTATGCCTCGCGAAGCTCACCGTAGGACTCCGCACAAAGGTTCTCGAGGATGACGCCCGCTCTCTCCTGGTCGGATACCGTTACCGGAATACCGCAGAACGCTGCGTATGCGGCGATGTAGGTCTTGTACTCCTCCTGCGCCTCGTCATACTTCGGGAACGGCACGATACCGAACTCCGCATCCATGTCACGGAGCTTCTTCAACGAACCGATAGGCTCAAGGTAGAACAGCGCGTGACCGGAGCTGAATACGCCGTGCCAGCCGTCCTCGTACTGCGCGATATTCTGGGTCTTACCGTCAAGGCAGACGTAGTTCAGAGAAGGCTCGAACATAGTTGCAACGAGCTTTTCGTATACCGCATAGAAACGGTCGTCGGGGTTTATCATAGTCGGAACGCCGTCTGCATCACGCTCGATGAAGCTCTCGCCGCCCGAGATGATGAACGCCGGAATGCAGCCGCTGTAGCAGGTCACGCCGAAGCGGTCGTTACCGTCCATTATGCCGTCACCGTTGAGGTCAAGGGCTACGGTCTCCATATAGGTCTTCATGGAGTCATACGTCCATGTACCCTCGCGGACGAGCTCATACGGGTCGCCGAGACCGTTCTCGTCTATGATGTTCTTGTTGAAGCCGCACATCCAGAACGATTCCTTGAACATCAGGTGC
Source organism: uncultured Ruminococcus sp. (assembly GCA_964431775.1). Classification (GTDB taxonomy): domain Bacteria; phylum Bacillota; class Clostridia; order Oscillospirales; family CAG-272; genus UMGS1696. The sequence continues at coordinate 1,445 of CAYSKU010000265.1, forward strand.
AGGTCGCCGACGAGGAAGTACTGGTAGCTGCCGAACTCAACGTCCTCAAGAGCGTTTCCGTTCCACCAAGGCTTCTCAAGGTCGATAGCCGAGATGTCGTTCACGTTCAGAAGCTGTCCGTTTATCGCAAACGGTGCAACAAACTTAGATTCATTCCAGAAACAGGAATATGTGTCATCTCCTGCCGCAATGCAGGTGTTCATCGTGGAGGTAACGTTAGAATAGCTTACCATGTTCTCCTCGATGACGATGTCAAGCTCCTCTCCGACCGTGACGTTTCTGTTGTAGATCGCATCGTTTATGCCCTCACCGGTCAAGTCCTCAGCGGTCATCATGGTGTACGCGAAGTTACTTTCGTTGTTGAGCATGGTGAAAACGTAGCCGTCGTACTTCGCCTTCGGAACGTCAGCCTTAAGCTCCGCAAGAACGTCCGCCTCGGTGGTCTCGGGTTCGGTCTCTGCGGAAGCATCGGGGTTAGCTGCAACGTCACTGCTGCCGGAATTGGCGGTGTCACCATCGGCAGACTTCTCGGAGCAAGCCGCAAACTGTGTCAGCATAAGACCGACCAGAAGCAGTGAAAGTATACGCTTCTTCATTTCAATAGTTCTCCTGTAATTTTTTTGAAATCTGTTCTTTTACGCAATGAGGCTGCCGTGACGATGCTATCACCGTCCGGCAACCTCGTTTCTATCGTTTTGTTAAACCTTTGATGTAAGTGGGGGGGACGAGTGAGAAAGGGTACGCTCGGGGGAACCTTTTAAGGAAAGGTTCCCCCGAACCCCCTCCAAACCTTTTTAGTCAATTGTGGTGACAAGGTGCGGTGCAGAGCGGACGAGACAAAATTCAGTAAACTTAAAAAACCACACAACCCCATTTTTTATATTTTCCTTGGGACGCGTTTACGCAAA
>CAYSKU010000266.1:0-2306 GCA_964431775.1 uncultured Ruminococcus sp.
ACAGGCATAGTCGGCGTTCGTGAAGCTTGGGTTGGAAGATATCCCACGACAATATCATTGGTGCAGACTTGGTCTGCTGAGGCGACAGGCAGACATCGGGTCGCCTGAGGCGACAGGCATAGTCGGCGTTCGTGAAGCTTGGGTTGGAAGATATCCCACGACAATATCATTGGTGCAGACTTGGTCTGCTGAGGCGACAGGCAGACATCGGGTCGCCTGAGGCGACAGGCATAGTCGGCGTTCGTGAAGCTTGGGTTGGAAGATATCCCACGACAATATTATTTGGTGCAGGCTTGGTCTGCTGACGTTAGCCTTGGTTACACATGAATGAGCCTCCCTCCGGGAGGGAGGGGGACCGCGTAAGCGGTGGAAGGAGAATGCGGCGGCGTGACGCCGCAAAAATTTTCTTTGCATTTTTTTTGAAAATGTGCTATAATACCCTCGGTGCGCGATCGAAAGGGTGTAAGTCCAGCTGTTGGACTTACACCCTTTTCATTTACAGACTGTGTATATATTACGTATAGCTACGTATCATTATACATACGCCGCCGTGCATCACGCCTGATATATAGCCAAAATATGACACAAAAAACGGAGGTCAAGGACTTAGATGAAACAAAACAAGATACAACAGAACGACACGTCCCGTCTGGGAACAGAGCCTATCGGACATCTTCTCGCAGGCTACGCGATACCGTGCATCATATCGCTTCTCGTGGGTGCGCTGTACAATATCGTCGATCAGATATTCATTGCGAACGCACCCTACCTCGGCTCGTTCGGCAATGCCGCGAACACTGTCGTGTTCCCGTTGACCGTCATCGCGCTCGGTATCGCCGTCATGATCGGCGACGGCACGTGTGCGTTCGTAAGTATCTCGCTCGGCGCACGGCGCGACGAGGAGGCACACCGAGGTGTCGGTAACGCGATAGTACTCTGTCTGGCAAGCAGTGTGGTGCTGACTCTCGCGTACCTTGCGTTCGCCGACCCGATACTCACGGCGTTCGGCGGTCGAGTCAATCCCGAAACGTTCGAGCTTGCGCGTGAGTACTTCTTCTGGATCGCGCTCGGCATCCCCTTTTATATGTTCGGTCAGGCGATGAACCCGATCATCCGTTCGGACGGAAGTCCGCGCTTTGCCATGCTTGCGACCCTTGCCGGTGCGATACTCAACGTCATCCTCGACCCGATCTTCATCTATCCGATGAAGCTTGGCATGACAGGTGCGGCTGTCGCGACGGTGCTTGGTCAGATACTCACGGCTGTGCTGTCTCTATGTTACCTTTGCAGGATGAAGGCGGTGAAGCTGAAGCGTGAGAGCTTCAAGCTGTGCGGCGGTCTGATACGTCGTTTTCTCGCGCTCGGCATGACGAGCTTTCTCGCGCAGATATCGCTCGTGCTGTCGATGGCGGCGGTACAGAATATGTGTACGAAGTACGGCGCGGCGGACGAGATATTCGGTCACCCCGAGTACGCACAGATACCGCTTGCGGTGCTTGGTATAGTTATGAAGTTCTTCCAGATAGCGATATCGATAGCGATCGGACTTGCGGCAGGCTGTATTCCGATAGCCGGCTACAACGTTGGTGCCGGCTTGCACGAACGTGCGAGGAAGCTGTTCAAGAGTCTGCTCGTGACGGAGGGAGCGATCGGTATCGTCGCGCTGCTCGTTGCGGAGCTTCTGCCGCGACAGCTGATCGGCATATTCGGCGCAGGAAACGAGAGTGCGTACTACACGGAGTTTGCGATAAAGAGCTTTCGCGTGTACCTATGCGGAATGCCGCTTGCCATGCTGAACAAGGGGACGTTCATATATCTACAGGCGATCGGCAAGGCGATACCGTCAACGGTGATCTCGATGACGAGAGAGATAGTTTTCGGCGTATCTCTGCCGATAATACTTCCCGTATTCATGGGGCTTGACGGCATACTCGTTTCGTTTCCGTTAGCGGACGTTCTGACATTCTGCATGACCTTAGTATTCATAATCAGGTCGGCTGAGCCGGCGGCGTGACGCCGCAAACAGTCATCGGCGTTCGTGAAGCTGGGGTTGGAAGATATCCCACGACAATATCATTGGTGCAGATCTGTCGCCTGAGGCGGTCGGCTGAGCCGACAAGCAGTCATCGGGTCGGCTGAGCCGACAAGCAGTCATCGGCATTCGTGAAGCTTGGGTTGGAAGATATCCCACGACAATGGAGCTTGTGCAGGCTCGGGCTACAGTGACCGTCCGCGGAGGGGCATAAAATCAAGAAAACGACCCGAGGGTCGTTTTCTTTTCTATAAAATTACGTAAAACTTAGACT
>CAYSKU010000267.1:0-2299 GCA_964431775.1 uncultured Ruminococcus sp.
GGGTGTCCAGAGGGGGAAAGCCTCTGGTGTGCAGGATTCACAAGGGGTCGCGCACTAAGACCCCTTGTGTGCCGGTTCCTCACAGGAACATAAAATTCCGGAAACGCTTGCGTTTCCTTCCTTATAAAAACCGTGCAGTCTGCACAAGACAAAATTTCAGCCGTCAGCCGACAGATCTGCACAAAACAAAATTCATTCAAGCCGAGCTTGAACTTGCAAATCTTATCCCTAAAAAGGAGATACAATAATGAGATGGAACATCATTCGTAACGGAAACGCTACAGAGTGGATCGTCAGACCCGGAGACTGCCATACCGACGATATCGAAATGGCAGGCTTCGGCTGCGCCGATATCGTGAGCTACGGTATGACCGAGGAGGGCTTTATCCTCACGCATCACCCCGTCTTCCCGACCCTCCGCTATCGCCCGAACAACACCCACGCCTCGTATCAGATGACCGTTGACGACCGCTTCCTGCCGCGCATCATCGCAAACGGTAGGATCGCCGCCGAAACGCTCGTCCGTGTCGAGATAGACGGTACGCTCCGCCTCGAATGCACTGCCGAGGACGGTGCGCTCTCGATAACGCACGTCTGCTACCCCTCTGCCGAAGAACGTGCCTCCTATGAGGCTGTCACCGTTAAAAATAACGGTCGGGCAAAGGTAGAGCTTACCGCCACGAACCTCGGCGGTGAGGTCGATCAGACGATGGGTCCCATGGGTATAAATATTCTCGAGGTCACGACCGATTTTACCGACACTACCCTCGAGGTCGGCGCGGAATACACCTACTATATCACGCTCTGCGGTCGTGTCGCGAATGAAGAGCCTGCTTCCGCTTCCCCTGCCGAGGAGTACCGCGCACGTCTCCGCAATATCGAGCGGCTCGTCTCTCCGATGAAGCTCGACACCGGCAACGAAACGCTCGACACCATGTTCCGCTTTGCGAAGCTCCGCGCAGGAGAGTCCGTGTTCGATACGATGTACGGTCTCATCCACAGCCCGGGCGGCTGTAGCTACTACGCCGCTACGTGGTGCAACGACCAGGTCGAGTACGCCGGACCGTACTTCGCGTACACAGGTGACGAGGCACTTCTCGAAGCCTCGATGAACGCATACCGTATGTACATACCGTTCATGAGCGATCGCTACGAGCCGATACCGTCATCCGTCATCGCGGAGGGCATCGACTACTGGAACGGTGCGGGAGACAGAGGTGACGCGGCTATGTACCTCTACGGCGCATCGCGCTTTGTGCTGACCGCCGGACGTGAGGAATACGCACGTGAGCTTCTTCCGGCGATCGAGTGGTGTGCGGAGTACTGCAAGCGCAGGATGAACGAATACGGCGTCATAGCCTCCGAAAGTGACGAGCTTGAGGGACGTTTTCCGGCAGGAAAGGCGAACCTTTGCACCTCGACCCTTGCGTACAGCGGCTATCTTTGCGCCTCGGCACTCGAACGCTCCGTCGAGGGGGGCAGTGAGGAGCTGGCGAAGGAATACGAGGAGCTTGCGAAGGGGCTTCGCGCCTCGATAGACGCATATTTCGGTGCGAACATACACGGCATGGAGACGTACAAGTACTACGCGGAATGCGACATCCTCCGTTCGTGGATATGTATGCCGCTTTGCGTTGGCATATACGACCGTGCGGCTGAGACCGTGAAGGCACTTTGCTCCGAGGGTCTCATGACGTCCGAGGGGATGCTGACCGCCGAGGGCTGTCCGACCGTTTGGGATCGCTCGACACTCTACGGACTTCGCGGAATATTCGCCTCCGGCGACACGGAGAAGGGCGCACAGCTTCTCTTACACTATGCGGAGAACCGTCTGTTAGGTGAGCGAGTCCCCTACGCGGTCGAGGCATATCCGGAGGGAGGAAAGAGGCATCTGTCGGGTGAGTCTGCATTATTCTGCAAGACGATAACGGAGGGGCTTCTCGACATGGCTCCGACCGGACTTTCGACGTTCACGATAAAGCCGAGTCTTCCGACGTCGCTCGACCACCTGTATCTGAGGGGCATTCGCGCTCACGGCATAGTCTTTGACGTAATGGTAGAGCGCACCGGCTTCACCGTAGTACGCAGTGACGGCAAGCTTCTCGCCTCCGGCACTCTCGGCGAACGTGTAAACGTTATCGCCTGAGGCGGCTGAGCCGCCGGGCGGTCATCGGGTCGGCTGAGCCGACAGGCATAGTCGGCATTCGTGAAGTCGAAGTTGAAAGATATACCACGACAATGTAATTGGTGCAGATATGGTCTGCTGACGTTAGCTTTGGTCACACGTGAATGAGCCTCC
>CAYSKU010000268.1:0-2262 GCA_964431775.1 uncultured Ruminococcus sp.
CCCCTTATCCGAAAAGAAGAAGCTGTATGCCCAGACGGTCGGCGATCCGCTTCGCAAACAAAACGGACGGCATCCGAAAAAACTCGTTATCCTTAGCTATGTGAAAAAGGTATGTTAAAAGGCACGGCGTTTTCTCGAAGCACTGTTTTCTGCTTCACGCGGTCTGTTCCGCCGGCATCTGCCTTCCGTCAGTCGCAGAAAATCACTTGTTATAATTATACTAAATCTACGTCATATCGTCAAGTATCTCGCAAACAAAAAATAAAAAAAGAGGTATAAACTTTTTGATATTTTCAACAATTCCGAACATTTTGCAGAAAAACTATGGATAAATATAGCAACAAAGCCGTTTAGTGTCGTGCATCTTTCGCCCTCTCGTGAAGCCATACGCCGAAGATCATAGTTGCGTTACTTCGACTATGCGGTATATCGGAGCGTTTTTTCTTCGTTTTACGGAATTTTTCACGCTTTTGACAGCTCACGCCCAACGAAAAGGTTGACAATGCCCCTCGTGGGTGATAAAATATTTTCAGTAAATATTGCCGACTACCATACGAAAGGATGAGAACGATATGTACTACAAAAGCACAAACGGCTTAACGGACGACAGTCTCCGTCAGGCACTGGCGTCCTCCATAGAGGGAAAGACCCTGCGGCGTGTCCTGCTCCTACCGCCGGACTTTACGAGGATGTATTCTGGAGCCGGACGGATAACCGCATTCTATTACGAGATGCTGCGTGATACCTGTGACGTTGACATCATGCCGGCTCTCGGAACACACGTACCGATGACGAAGGAGGAATGTGACACCTTTTTTCTCGGAGTCGTTCCTTACGAAAAGCTGATCGTCCACCACTGGCGTTCGGATGTAGTAAAGCTTGGTGAGGTTCCGGCGGAGTTCGTCTCCGAGGTCTCGGAGGGGCTTGTAAACGAGAAGATAGACGTTGAGGTCAACCGACGTATAGTTTCGGGAGAATACGATCTTGTTATCTCGATAGGTCAGGTAGTGCCGCACGAGGTCGTCGGTATGGCGAACTATTCGAAGAATATCTTTGTCGGCTGCGGCGGCTCATCAATGATAAATTCCTCACATATGCTCGGTGCTTTTTACGGTATGGAGCGTATAATGGGAAAGGACTTTTCGCCCGTCCGTCGAGTATTCGACTATGCCGAGGAGCATTTTCTCGCGGAGGTTCCGCTCATGTACGTCCTGACCTGTACAACGAACACGGGAGACCGTACCAACATCCACGGGCTCTACATTGGAAGAGAACGTTCGAATTTCGAGATGGCAGTTGAGCAGAGTCAGGAGAAAAATCTGATCCACGTGAAAGAGCCGTTCAAAAAGGTCGTCGTATACCTCGACCCTCGTGAATTCAAAAGCACGTGGCTCGGCAATAAGGCGATCTACAGGACACGCATGGCGATAAAAGATGGCGGTGAGCTTATCGTACTTGCTCCGGCAGTCGCGCACTTCGGCGAAGATAACGAGAACGACCGTCTTATCAGGAGATACGGCTACTGCGGACGTGAGCGTATACTGTCTCTGGTAAACGAGAACGAAGATCTGAAGGAGAACCTATCCGTAGCGGCACACCTGATACACGGCTCGTCAGACGGTCGGTTCAGCATAACCTACTGCACTAAGCTGCTCTCCGAGGATGAGGTACGCAGCGTAGGCTTTGACTATATGCCCTATGATGAAGCGGCACAAAGGTACGACCCCACAAAATTGACAGACGGCTACAACACCGTTGACGGAGAGGAGATATTCTATATCTCAAATCCGGCACTCGGTCTTTGGACACGCGAATGAAGAACGAAGCACGAATGATAGATCTGCACACGCACACGACCTGCTCTGACGGCTCTATGACTCCGACAGAGCTCGTGTGTCACGCCAAGAATAGCGGTCTCTCCGCAGTGGCAGTGTCCGATCACGACACGGCAGACGGTGTCGCAGAGGCTGTAGCCGCAGGAGAAATGTACGGTATCGAGGTCATACCGGCGATAGAGCTGTCCGCAAGATCGGACACGGAGACTCATATACTCGGTTATTTTATAGATCCGCGCTCAGAAAAGCTCTCCTCAGCAATGACCTATATCCGGGAGGTGCGTACAGTCCGACTCGGCGAGACCTGCGATATGCTGCAAAGGCTCGGGATAGAGGTGTCGCTCGATGAGGTGATAGCGGAATCGGGAGGAGGTATCCTCTGCCGCGCACATATCGCGGCGATAATGACACGAAAGGGGTATTCCTC
>CAYSKU010000269.1:0-2258 GCA_964431775.1 uncultured Ruminococcus sp.
CGATGACTGCCTGTCGGCTCAGCCGACCCGATGACTGCCTGTCGGCTCAGCCGACTCTGCACCAATGTCATTGTCGTGGGATGTCGTAAAGCCCAAGCTTCACGAATGCCGACTATGCGCGCAGCCTCAGGCTGCCCGATGACTGCCTGTCGGCTCAGCCGACTCTGCACCAATGTCATTGTCGTGTGATATCGTTCAACCACAGCTTCACGAACGCCGATGACTGCCTGCGGCGTCACGCCGCCGCATTAGGTGTCGTCGTCGAGCTTGAGGACTGCCATGAAGGCCTCGGGGGAGACCTGCACAGAGCCGAGCTGGCGCATCTTCTTCTTGCCCTCCTTCTGCTTTTCGAGGAGCTTCTTCTTACGAGTGATGTCACCGCCGTAGCACTTTGCAAGAACGTCCTTACGCAGAGCCTTGACCGTCTCACGGGCGATTATCTTCGAGCCTATCGCCGCCTGTATCGGTACCTCGAAGAGCTGGCGCGGTATGTTGTCCTTGAGCTTTTCGGCTATTTTTCGCGCACGTGCGTATGCCTTGTCCGCGTGGACGATGAACGTCAGCGCGTCCACCATCTCACCGTTGAGGAGGAAGTCGAGCTTTACGAGGTCGGACGGCTCGTAGCCGTCAAGCTCGTAGTCGAGGGAGGCGTAGCCGCGACTGCGCGATTTCAGCGCATCGAAAAAGTCATAGATTATCTCGTTCAGCGGAAGCCTGTAGTGAAGCTCGACACGCTCCGTGTCAATGTACTTCATGTCTATGAATACGCCGCGCCTGTCCTGGCAAAGATCCATGATGCCGCCGACATATTCGGTCGGCGTTATGACGGAGGCGGCGACTATCGGCTCGGCGGCAGTCTCTATCTCGTCCGGCGAGGGGTAGTTGGTCGGGTTGTCGATACGGAGCAGCTCACCGTTGCGCTTGGTTATCTCGTAGATAACGCTCGGCGCGGTCGTTATGAGGTCAAGGTTGAATTCACGCTCCAGACGCTCCTCGATTATCTCCATGTGTAAAAGACCGAGGAAGCCGCATCGGAAGCCGAAGCCGAGGGCGATGGACGTCTCCGGCTCGAACGTGAACGCCGCATCGTTGAGCTGTAGCTTTTCGAGAGCGTCCTTCGTCTCGTTGTAGCGTGCGCCGTCGGCAGGGTATATACCTGCGTAGACCATCGACTGCACCTTCTTAAAGCCGGGGAGCGGCTCGTCTGCCGGAGACTCAGCCTTTGTGACGGTGTCGCCGACACGTGTGTCCGCAACGGTCTTTATCGAGGCGGTGAAGTAGCCGACCTCACCTGCCGAAAGTGACCCGGTCGGTCGGAGACCGAACGGATCCATTACGCCCACCTCGACTACGTCAAATTCAGAGCCTGTGTGCATGAGACGTATCCTGTCGCCGACGTTCAGCGTTCCTTCCATTACACGGATGTAGACGACCACGCCGAGGTAGCTGTTGTAGACGGAGTCGAAGATGAGACAGCGCAGTGGAGCGGTCGCATCCCCCTCCGGCGGAGGAACGTCACGGATTATCGCGTCTATGACGTCTCCGATATTCTGACCCGTCTTTGCGGAGACGACCGGAGCATCCTCGGCAGGAATGCCGATAACGTCCTCTATCTCAGCCTTACAGCGATCCGGCATAGCGGAGGGGAGGTCTATCTTATTGATTATGGGGACTATCTCGAGGTCGGCGTCTGCCGCAAGGTAGGCGTTTGCGAGGGTCTGCGCCTCGATACCCTGTGTAGCATCAACGACGAGGAGTGCGCCCTCACAGGCGTTTAGCGAGCGTGAGACCTCGTAGTTGAAGTCAACGTGACCGGGAGTGTCTATCATGTTCAGTGCGTACTGCTCACCGTCGGGGGCGGTATAGTCGATACGGACGGCGCGAGCCTTTATCGTGATACCGCGTTCGCGCTCAAGCTCCATATTATCGAGAAGACGATCCTCCATCTCACGGTCGGATACTGTGTTGGAAAACTGTAGTATACGGTCGGCGAGGGTAGACTTACCGTGGTCGATATGGGCGATGATCGAGAAATTACGGATATGCTTTTGTTTTTCGGTAATTGGCATATTTTCTCCTTCGAAAAAAGCGATCTTGTTTTGATCTACTGTGATTCCTTTTTACGGTATCTATTATATCACACCTCCCCCCAAAAAATCAAGCGGCGTGACGCCGCGGGCGGTCATCGGGTCGGCTGAGCCGACAGGCGGTCATCGGCGCACTTTCGGTTGAGGTCGAAAGAGATACCACGACAATGA
>CAYSKU010000270.1:0-2250 GCA_964431775.1 uncultured Ruminococcus sp.
TGATCTGAGAAGCAAGGACAGACCATTCGGACGGATCCTCGCCCCAGTATACCATGTTCGCAGTCTCTACCTCTCCGAGAAGAGGAGTGATATCTTCGTTGCCGTTATCGACCTGATAGCCCATATCCTTGATGAAGTCCTGACACTTCAGAAGGGTGCTCAGATCCTTTACGTTATAGTCGTACTTTTCGACAAGCTCCTTGTTTACGAGGAGGTACTGATATTCGCCGACCGGATGGTTGTTCGGGATAGCGTAGGTACCGCTCACGTTTGCAAGGGTAAGGTATGTCGGATAGATGTAGGTCTTAAGTATCTTGGAGCTTCCGCTAAGCTCGCCGTCGAGCTGCTGGATCTGCTCGTTCTCAATGTAGCGGAGATAGTTCTCGTAGCCCTGAACAAGGAAGATATCGAGCTGGTTCTCGCCGACCTCGGGATACTTGATGACGCTGATACCGAGCTCGTTGACGATGGTCTCCTCCTCGGTCTCCGTAGCGGCTTCGTCTGTCTCCTCGGTCTCCTCGACCTCGATGCCCTGAGCCTTAAGCTCCTTGAGCTCTTTTCTCTTGCGCTCCGCTTCCTCCTCCTCGGCTATGAGAGCTGCCGAGATACGATCAAGCTCTCCGTCGATGGTAGCCTGATATTCGTCCTCGGGAATAGCCTTGAGCTCGATAGCGGTGTCGAACTTCGACTGGGTAAGACGGTTGATCTGTGCTTCTGCAAGCTCGATGGCTTCCTCTGTGGTGTTCTTGCTCGTCGGCAGCCACAGGGAAAGGGTCATCGATATTCGTGCGGATTCCTCGGTTGCCGCGTGCGGCTCGACGTCTTCCTGCGTTGTCTCTGTCGAACATCCGGTAAAGGAACCGAGAGCAAGCAGCATGGCAAGCAACAGGGTAGTGAGCTTTTTATTCATTAGGGGATCCTCCTCATCGATTCTTTGGGTCTATCTGCCAAATAACTGCCCATAAAATTCTTTCATTATTGTACACGAAAATCTTCGATATGTCAAGCGTTTTTTGGCGACATACGACCGAAAAAAACGCTTTTTTCGCTCCTTACAAAAACAAAATCGGGCTTTTTATTGTGCATTAGCACCAAGTAGTATCATGTGTTTTTGTGCAATATCACTTTTTTTTTGTGGGTTTACCACAATAACGTCCCATCGAAAATAGTCAAATAATCTATTTTTCGTTTTACGTCACGAGGGTATGTCGGGGCGATGTCTCGTTCGCGGTCGCTCGTCATCGACCGTATCTGCCGCATCCATGGTCTCATCCGCAGTCTCTGCGGCGTTCTCCGCCGCCTCACGCTCGTTCTCACGTGAAGCGACCTCCTCCATTATCTCCATGACGGAGGCGACCTCCTCGGTATCGAGTCCCGTATCCGCCGCGATCTCCTCGGGAGTCGCTTCCCTGCCGAGACGCTCCTCAAGCACCATGTCGCTGTGCGATATGGTCTGCAAAAGCTCTGTCAGGTGCGCCGGTATCTCGTCTGCGCTCTCCGCTTCACGTACCGCCTCGGAGAGTGCCTCGAGTATGCCGCAGACCGCGTGGATACCGAAGTCTCCCTCGGGAGAGGCGGCGTAGCTCTCGACCGCTCCGACGAGACCGAGGCTTCCCTCCTGCAAAAGATCCGAAAAGGGTACCCCGCGGTCGCAGTAACGCTTTGCCGCGCACACCACGTGGCGCATCATCAGCTCAACGAGCTCCCCCTTCGCGCTCTCGTCTCCGTCTGTCAGTCGGCGCGTGAGTGCGGCTATAGCCTCCGCACTCGGTGTCGGCAGACCGGCGATCTCCGCAAGGTAGCTGTTCGTATGTGCGTTCAGACGTATCCCCTCCTGAGAAAGGAGCATCCTCATATCCTCATGGGTCGGTATCAGCTCCGCTTCAAAGAGTATGTCCTCCGCAAGCATACGCATATCTTCACTGTTCATCTCCACCTCTATCAGGTCATATCGTTGAGGAAGCCCTTTAATATCTTCGAGCGGCTCTGATGACGGAGCTTACGAAGTGCCTTCGCTTCGATCTGACGGATACGTTCACGGGTGATATTGAATTCTCTGCCGACCTCCTCGAGGGTGCGTGTCCTGCCGTCCTCAAGTCCGAAGCGGAGCTTTATGACCATCTCCTCACGAGGCGTCAGAGTATGAAGCACCTTATTGAGCTGCTCGCGGAGGAGCTGGTAGGAGACTGCCTCGGCAGGTGTCGGGGAGGAATCATCGGGGATGAAGTCTCCGAGGTGGCTGTCGTCCTC
>CAYSKU010000271.1:0-2231 GCA_964431775.1 uncultured Ruminococcus sp.
TTTCGATTTTTTCTAAATTATTTTCTTTCGTTGACTTTTTGTCTTTTGCAGACCGATTGTTGTCTGCCGATGGCTCGTTTTATCGTATTCGTGTCGGCTCATCCTGAAAATCAAAGCTGCCGCCGTGGAAAAAAGTCGCAGACTCATTGCAATTTTTCGTGATATCTGATATAATACAAAAAAGAAACTCAGAAAGGATCTGTTTTTATGAAAGCATACGGCAAAAAGGTCTGGCTCATACCGGACACATATCTGAATTCCGTTTCGAAGAACGCCGGCATCTCTCACGAGGCTATCTGCGTTATCAACACCTCCGAGATCGACGCCGACATCAAGCTCACCCTTTTCTTCGAGGATCGTGACGCAAGGACGGATTTTTCGTCTCACTGCCCTGCAATGCGTACCCATCACATCCGCATGGACAAGCTGAGAAACGAGAACGGTGAACCAATCCCGCGTGACACGCCCTACGCGGTACTCGTGGAATCGAACACGCCTATCGTCTGCCAGTATTCACGTCTGGATACCAGCGCACCCGAGATGGCACTTATGACTACCATTGCTTATCCTGTTGAGGAATAAAGAACGGAGGGGGAGGGGCTTTTATGTTTAAGTCCCTCCTCGTGCTTTTTACGTATATATTATATAATGAAAGGAAATAACTATGGCATACGATATTCCGATGACGTTCGATCTTAGTGGAAAGACCGTGGTCGTAACAGGCGGCGGCGGTGTACTCTGCTCCGGATTTTCGAAGACGCTTGCGGCGGCAGGCGCGAGAGTTGCGGTATGCGACCTTCGTCCGGAGGCTGCCGAAGCGGTAGCAGCCGACATTCGCGCAAACGGCGGTGAAGCTATAGCTGTCGAGATGAACGTGCTTGACAAGGCCTCCGTTGAAGCGGCTCGTGATGCAATACAGGAGGAATACGGCTATGTTCACATTCTCGTGAACGGTGCCGGAGGAAACAACCCGAAGGGTTCGACATCACGTGACACGCTCACGCCCGAGGAGGTCACGGAGCTTGACGAGAACGGTGTTATCGACGGCATCAAGACGTTCTTCGACCTCGATCCCGACGGTATCTCGTTCGTATTCAACCTGAATTTTCTCGGAACGCTCATCCCGACACAGGTCTTTGCGCGTGAGATGGCACGCGAGGGCGGCACGATCATAAACGTTTCGTCCATGAACGCATTCCGACCGCTGACGAGGATACCTGCGTATTCCGGCGCAAAGGCGGCGGTCTCGAACTTCACGCAGTGGCTGGCGGTGCATTTCGCGCCGGTCGGCATCCGAGTCAATGCGATAGCACCCGGGTTCTTCCTGACGGAGCAGAACCGCACACTTCTTACGAATCCCGACGGATCGCTGACTCCGCGCTCCGACAAGATACTTTCGCACACTCCGATGAAGCGTTTCGGCGTTCCTGCCGACCTTGACGGCGTGCTTTTGTGGCTTGCCGACGAGCGTTTTTCCGCGTTCGTTGACGGCGTGGTCGTTCCGGTCGATGGCGGCTTTGCGGCGTACTCGGGCGTTTGATGCGGAGCGTAAGGAAAACGGTGTAAAAAAATGATGCTTGGCAAAAATATATCAAAAATACTATCGGGGATACTTCTTTTAGGTATGCTCGTTTCGTGCGGCGGAGCGGAGCTTATCGGAATAGTTCCGGTCTACAACGGTCCGACCGTGACGAGTACGAAGTATGAGTTCAAGAACGAGGATTTCATCGTCATAGCGAGCTACGCGGACGGCACGGACAAGGAGCTTGATGCAGACGAGTTCGAGGTCATCGTTGAGGGCATGGAAGCCGGATACTACATTCTCAGCATAAAATACAAGGATCAGGAGAACGAGTGCTTCGTTCCCATGGAGCTTTCCATCTACCCCAGCGACACCGGCATCGACTGAGTCGGCTGAGCCGACAGGCACTCATCGGCATTCGTGCAGCTTGGGCTGTACGATATCCCACGACCATTTTGTTTTGTGCAAACTTAGTCTGCTAAGTCGGCTGAGCCGCCGAGCAGTCATCGGCGTTTGTAGAGCTTGGGCTGAAAGATATCCCACGACAATGTAATTGGTGCAAAGTCGGCACGGTCTGAGACCGCAAACAGTCATCGGCATTCGTGCAGCTTGGGCTGAAAGATATCCCACGACAATGTAATTGGTGCAAAATTCTAGGTGCTGTTTGAAAAAGAAGGAGATATGTACAGGAGCGAGAGATCTTTGTGAT
>CAYSKU010000272.1:0-2224 GCA_964431775.1 uncultured Ruminococcus sp.
AGCGTATCGCAAGTGTCATGCACGCCGACCGTATCGCCGTTATCGAAAACGGACGTATCACGGCGTTTGCCGACCACGATACTCTTATGAAGACAAGTGAGACATACCGCGATATCTACAGCTCCCAGATGCAGAACAACGGAGGTGACGCAGAATGAACAAAGAGCCGAAAATGAACGGCGGTCAGCCGACTCCTCCCCCACACGGTGAGCCGCGGGGACGGTCGGACGGCGCACCTAACGGTGCAAAAAAGGAGATGAGCGCGGACGAGCTTCGCGCTGTCATGAAGAAGAACGGTTCGGAGCCGCGCCGAGGTCCCGGCGGACCTATGATCCGCGAAAAGCCGAAGGATGCAAAGGGAACGCTGATAAAGCTCATAAAGTACATCGGTAAGAGCAAGTATCTCGTTCTGACCGTGATGCTGACGACTGTTCTGTCAACGTTTTTAAGTCTTATCGGTCCCAATCTTCAGGGAAAAGCGATAGATGCCATCACGATCACGGAAAGTCGTCTGTCGGTCGATTTCGAGAGACTGATAAGTGTACTTATTATGATGCTCGTCGTTTACCTTGCAAGTGCGGCGGTACAGATGATACAGGGTATCGCCTCCGCGAAGATATCGCAGACGACAGTCTTCACGATGCGCTCCGATCTCTTCCGAAAGATATCCTATCTTCCCATCCGTTACACCGACACTCACGCTCACGGCGACATCATGAGCCGTATGACGAACGATGTTGACAATATCTCGATGACGCTGTCATCGTCCATATCGTCCCTTATATCGGCGGCTCTCACGCTCGTCGGTGCGTTTGCGATGCTCATATACTACGATTGGCGTATGGCATTGATCTCTCTGCTGACAATACCGCTCACGATATTCGTTTCGATGAAGCTCTCGAAGTTCATGAGAAAATACTTTGTCGAAAAGCAGGTGCTTCTCGGTCAGATGAACGCGCAGGTCGAGGAGATGGTAACGGGCTTTAAGACGGTCGTTGCATACGGCAAGGAGCAGGATGCCTGTGATGAGTTCGCACGTATCAGTGAGGAGTTCCGCAAATGCAGCATCCGCGCCAACGTATGGGGCGGTCTGATGGGACCTGCGAACAACATAATAAACAACTTAAACTATCTTATCGTTGCCGCCTGCGGTGCGTACTTCACTGCGGTCGGTGCTATCTCGGTCGGTGACATTCAGGCGATACTACAGTATTCACGTCAGCTCTCTCAGCCGATCAACCAGATCGCGAACCAGTACGCAAACATACTGACAGCCATTGCCGGTGCGGAGCGTGTCTTCAACATTCTTGATACGCCCGACGAGGTAGACGAGGGTAAGGCAAACGTCAAGGTCGAGGACATACGCGGAGACATCGAATTCAGTCACATCAACTTCTCCTACGACCCGGGCAAGCAGATACTTCACGATTTCAACCTTACTGTAAAGCAGGGTCAGAAGATCGCGCTCGTCGGTGCGACGGGTTCGGGCAAGACGACTGTCGTCAATCTTCTGACGAGGTTCTACGATGTTGACTCGGGTGAGATAAGGATCGACGGCAGGAACATAAACGACATTCCGAAGAAGACTCTCCGCAGTGCGATAGCGATAGTTCTACAGGACACCGTTCTGTTCCACGACACCATCGGAAACAACATACGCTACGGTCGTCTCGATGCGACAGACGAGGATGTACGCCGTGCGGCTGCGACCTCCGAGTCGGACGAGTTCATCGAGCGTTTGCCCGAATCCTATGACACGATCCTGTCCGAGGGTGGAAGCAACCTCAGTCAGGGTCAGCGGCAGCTCCTCTCGATAGCACGTGCTGTTCTTGCAGACCCGAAGATACTCATTCTTGACGAGGCTACCTCCTCCGTTGACACGAGAACCGAGATGCACATCCAGCAGGCTATGCTCGCGCTGATGAAGAACCGCACGAGTCTGGTCATCGCGCACCGTCTGTCCACCATCCGTGATGCGGACATCATAATCGTTATGAAGGATGGTACGGTCATGGAGGCAGGAAATCATGACGAGCTTCTCGAAAAGAAGGGTGTCTACTACGGTCTATACCAGAACCAATTCGCCGGCATCGAGACCTAGTCGGCTGAGCCGACAGGCACAGTCGGCGGTCGCCTGAGGCGACAGGCACAGTCGGCGGTCGTGAAGTTTAGGTTGGAAGATATCCCACGAGGGTGGAGTTTGTGCAAACTTGGTCTACAGAGT
>CAYSKU010000273.1:0-2221 GCA_964431775.1 uncultured Ruminococcus sp.
CTTCGAAAGCTCGGTCGGCGCGAAGTTGAAGCGCGCAAGTATGCTGACCGCCTGACGGTTGAATTCCTCCGGATACGGAGAGTATATATTGTAGGTGCGAAGTCCTGCCTCAACGTGACCGACCGGTATCTGCATATAGAAGCAGGCAAGCGCGGATACGAAGGTCGTCGAGGTATCGCCATGCACGAGTACTACATCCGGACGTACCTCCTCAAGCACCTCGCGTATACGCTCGAGGATATTTACGGTCACATCGAATAAGGTCTGCTTATCCTTCATTATGGAAAGGTCGTAGTCGGGCGTTACCCCGAAGGCATGGAGTACCTGATCGAGCATCTGACGGTGCTGACCTGTAACGCAAAGGGTAACGTCAAGCTCCGGACGCTTTTTCAGCTCAAGCACGAGAGGACACATCTTGATCGCTTCCGGTCGAGTACCGAAAACAAGCATAACTTTTTTCATGAAATACCCCTTTTTCTATATTATCTTACGTTTTATGTTTATTTTTTACACAGTCTATCTTACATCACTGCCGAGAAGCAGCTTTTTTATGTAGAGAGAGCCGTCCTCTCTCTTTATGACGAGCGCGAAATATTCCTCCGAGGTGTCGGTCGCTTCGCCGTTCTCACAGGTATCGGAGATCACGCGAAAGCGGACACGGTAGGTCTTCTCGGTCTCCGACAGAGACGTTACGTCCACATGATAGTCCGACTCCAAAAACGAGAGCATCGGTATATACGCTTCAACGTCCGGCAGATAGCGGAACTTACCCCCGTCCCTGTGTGTTATCATAACGTCACCGCCGAAATAGCGGTACATCGCGGATTCGAACTCGAGCTCCGGTATGACCTGCGTTATCTGGTATTCCGGATATTTGCGGCTCGCCCTCTCGATAAGGGTGCTGTTCCCCGAATATTTCGCGTAGTCGCTCGACAGCAGGTATTCAAGCACCGCATCACGGTAATACGATATCGCCTCGGACATATTTTCAAAGGTCGGAAGCATCGGCGAATCCGTGACGAGTATCATAAGAAGCTCCTCGAGCATGACAGCCGTTTCGTCGGACGGCTCGTGCGTGACCGTGACGCTCTCGCTCATGTAATCGTAGGTATCAAAGCCGAGACGGTCGAGAAGTCCGCAGGAGGTGAGCAGTAGCGTGACAAGGAGGAGTGCTATCAGACGTTCGAGCTTCTTCAATTGGCAAGCTCCCTCCACGCCTCTACGGCATGACGAACGTCCGCGTACATATAAAGTGAACCGAGACAAACGAGAGGTCGCCCCTCGTCACGTGCGGCGACACAGGCGGCACACACTCCGTCGGACAGCTCGTCAAAGGCTCTTGCCGATACGCCGAAGCCGCGAAACTCAGATGCTACCCCCTCAGCCGGAAGTGAACGGCTGTTCTGCGGTGTCACGCAGAAGACGGAGGAGGCAAGCGGAGAGAGCATACCGATCATACGGTCGTAGTCCTTGTCTGCCATGACCCCCATCAGAAGTATCACGCGACCGTCGGGCGTATGACACTTGTCGGTCAGATAGTAGCGTATGTTCTCGACCGCACCGGCGATGCCCTGCGGATTATGTGCGCCGTCGTATATAACGAGCGGAGCTTCGCAAAGCACCTCAAAGCGTGCCTTCCAGCGTGCCGCAAGAAGACCTCTGTCTATCGCATCCTCGGGTAAGGACAGTCCGGCAGAGCGGAGCATATCGCAGGCAGTCAGCACCGTTGCGGTATTTCTGGTCTGATAAAGTCCGTGCAGTCCTATACGCACGGGACGCTCTCCGAACAGGAACGAGGTCTCCGAGAGGTCGGAGCGAACGTTCGAGATCGCCGAAAAGTCGGTGCGGCGGTAGAGGCTCCCGCGCTCTGCGGCGACACTGCGTATGACCTCCTCTGCCGAGTCGTCACCCTCACCGAAGAGGACGGGACAGCCGCTCTTGATGATACCTGCCTTTTCGGCGGCTATCTTTGCGGTAGTGTCACCGAGGAACGCCATATGGTCGAGGTCTATGCCGGTTATGACGGACAGCACGGAGCGTTCTATGACGTTCGTTGAGTCGAGACGACCGCCGAGACCGACCTCGAGTACTACATAGTCGCACCCCTTGCGGCGAAAATACTCAAAGGCGATCGCGGTTATAAGCTCAAATTCTGTCGGAAGATCCTCCATCGAATCCGCAAACGTTCTGACGTATTCGGTGATCTCCGCCAGCTCGTCGT
>CAYSKU010000274.1:0-1442 GCA_964431775.1 uncultured Ruminococcus sp.
CATCTCCTTTACGAGAGCAGCGACTTCCTTCTTCGGGAGCATATCGAATACGCCCTCTTCCTTCATCTTTTCGAGAGAACGGAGTCTTTCGATGGAGGTACGGATGGTTCTGTAGTTGGTGAGCATACCGCCGAGCCAACGGATGTTTACGTAGTACATACCGCAACGCTCTGCTTCCTCATGGATAGTGTCGGCAGCCTGCTTCTTGGTACCTACGAAAAGGATCGTGCCGCCTTCCTCAACGGTCTGGCGAACGAACATATAAGCTTCCTCGAACTTCTTGATGGTCTTCTGAAGGTCGATGATGTAGACGCCGTTTCTTTCGGTGAAGATGTACTCAGCCATCTTCGGGTTCCAACGTCTGGTATGGTGACCGAAATGTACGCCTGCTTCGAGAAGCTGCTTAATGGAAACGATAGACATAAAAATGTCCTCCTTCGGTTTTTTTCCACCATATCGCACGTACTGCCGCCGTGTATTTTCGCGGAACTTCATCAGGGTGCCTCGGGCATCCTTTGCCGCGCCATGACCCGCAACTTTAGCTTACGGGCGTATTCGGCACCGGGCAGATCTGTATTCGATATGTGTGTGTTTGAGCTGTGCGCCGTCTCACACCGCACACACGGTATGACATACGCACGTGGAGCTATTATAGCACGTGACGTTTTATATATCAAGTGTCATGCGGATATATTCACAAAAAATTTACTTTTCATGGTACTAAAACAGCCATCCTCCGCGCTTTCGTTTCTCGCGCTTTCCCTCGCACGTGCTTCCGCACGGCGCACGGCACGGATCCTCGCGCAGCCGCACGAGAACGGTATCCGTTCCGATACAGGCGATATCGTCCCACGGTATCCGTATGCTGTTTTTGTCACAGAATATGCCGAACAGCTGCTCCGTCACGTAGATCGCACAGAGCCGTCCGTGCTCGGTATCGAGCTGATAGTCGCATATCGTGCCGAGCCTTCGTCCGGTGCAGGTATCTATAACGTCCTTCTCGCGAAGCTCAGAGGTATTTATTACCATGTTCCCTCCGTGACTGTATTTGATGGATACATAAATATATGCGTCCCCCGAACGGAATATCCGCCCGGGGGATGCGACCCTTTATATAATTCTATTATTCCGCGATCAGCAGGACACCGTCATTCGAGTGCATGGCGAACGTATAGCTGCCGTCCGCGCCTCGCTCGAGCGGAAGCACACCGTTATTCGACAGTGCGCGGACGCTATATTCGTCCGCACGGAACGATACCGTATAGGTCTTCGGTGAGACATCCGACGGATCGTCCGCAGCACAGACGAACAGCGCGTAGGTACCGTCGTTACTGCGCGACACCATCTGACCTACGAGAAGCTCCTCGTCGTCCTTTGCGTGAAGCTCCGCGAACACTCCTGTGTCGAGTGCGGCTACGGGAGACTGCTCGACCGAGGAGAGC
>CAYSKU010000274.1:1452-2220 GCA_964431775.1 uncultured Ruminococcus sp.
GCCACTTCGGATCCTTGAAGCCCACGAAATGCGTTGCGACACGGCGGTACTTCATATATTCGTCCGCAAGGAGACGTATCTCCGCGTTCACTTTTTTCAGCTTTTCGTACTGCTCGGTCTTCTCGCCGTTCTCGTCAAGCACCTGATTATGCCACCAGCCTGCCGTATAGCAAGCCCACGTTATGTTCTCCGCGCCGAACGCCATTGCGGAGAATGCCTGAAAACGGAGCTTCGCTTCACTTATCCACTCCTCGGGTCTGCTCGAATTGACCTGCAATACTATCCACATACTGCGTCCCGTGCGAAGTGCGGCATCGGAGACGATACGGAGGTTCTCGTATGCAAGCGGTATCGAGGCGGCATACATATAGAAGTCGTAGCAGATATAGTCCTCACCGACACAGCTGCAATAGCGGTCGATATGCTCTGCGTAGGTGGACGTACCGAGCTGGCTCACGGTCTCGCTCTCGGTGTTCTGCGAAACGGAGGCGTAGTTCGGGTAGAGGTTCAGGTACGCGAACTGGTTCGGGAAGTCAAGCTCCATGCGGCGCATGACCTTTCCGTAATACGGAAAGTCGAGTGCGGACGGCTCGTCACCGGCATCGATACCCCAGATCGCCGGATGATCGACAAAGTCACGTGCCGCCTTTGTGTAGAGCTCTATGGGGTTGTTCTCCGACATTTTTCCGGCGTTATCGCCGTTGCCGCCCCACCAACCGGGTACGATACCGCTGACTATCGCTCCGATACCGTATTTTGCGAACAGGT
>CAYSKU010000275.1:0-2148 GCA_964431775.1 uncultured Ruminococcus sp.
ATATCTTCCAACCAAAGCTTCACGTGCGCCGATGACCGCTTGGCGGCTCAGCCGCCCTCAGGCGACTCAGCGGACAAGTCTGCACAAACTCCACCCTCGTGGGATATCTTTCAACTTCAACTGAAAGTGCGCCGATTCATGCCTGCGGTCTCAGACCGCGCCCTTAGTTGAGGGTGAGGGTGAGGTCTTCGGAGGAGCTGACGGTGAATTCGGACGGAAGCTTCATTGCATCCTCCTTCGTTATCACGATCTCGACTCCGTCGATCAGCGTGTCAAGAGCCAAAAGCTCGTACTCTGCGAATATGTTTGCAAGCTCGGCAAGCTCCCTGTCCTTTGCATACGGATCAAGTACGGCTATCGCATCAACTGCCACGTTCGGGAACAGCTGCTTCATGTCGGCTACACCCTCCGGCTCAAGGCTCGGATCGTTCGCATCCTTTATGACGTAGAACGCATTCAGCTTCATGTTCAGCCATTCGTCGGTGACAGCGGAAAGGTCAAAATACTTCGCACGAACGGTCGTCGGCATGACCTCATAGGCTATCAGTGCCTCATCGACCGGAGCCTTCGCCACCTCAACGCCCGGCAGAAGTCCTTCGTTGATGATGCACTTGACAGCTGTCTTTCCTTCGTACTCGGCAGGAAGATTTCCGTCAAAGACCGAACGCTCGAAGCGTATGCTGTGTACACCGGCAAGAAGCTCGGTCGTCAGTGCCTCTCCCTCTGCAAGTCCGAAATACTCGCGGAGCGCACCGTTCAGCATAGCAAGCTCAAATTCAACGTTCTCGGCTTCGACCTCGACAGTCTCCGCTTCCGTCTCGACTACCTCAACGTCCGCGACTTCGACGACCTCTTCGACCTCAACGACCTCGGTCGTATCCTCCGTTTCCCATGCGAAGCTTGCGTTCGTCAGCGGATGTACAGCCGAAACGCTTCCGGCAAGCATCATTGCCGCAAGCAGTGCGGAAACGACAGCTACGTTTCTCTTGTTTTTCATTGGTGTTCCTCCTTGAATGTATACTTTGTTCTTTGTCGTACGTACAGTATAGCATATGCGATTACTTTTGTCAAGAGTAAAAATAGCATTCGCAAAAAAATTGTTTTGGCTATGTGAGGGAGATCATACAAAAAAATTCACAGAGAAAACACGAAAATCCCTTGCGAAATCATGGAAAATGTGATATGATATAGGACAGGAAAGATCAATTTACGAAAGGAAACGTAATATTATGAAAAAGCTATTTGCACTCGTACTGACCGCCGTCATGTTAGCCGGAACGTCCGTCTGCGCCCTTGCGGACGAAGCTGTTGCAGCCGAGCCGCTCGTGCTTGACGGCAGAACGCAGGTCACGGTGACCTCGTCCGACACGAACCTTGACGTTGACGTAGCGAACTTCTACGATCTCGTACCGGAGACGAAGTGTATCATAACGTTTGACGCGGCAGATGAGACGAAGACGTTCTCCGTCTACACCGCGACGAAGGTACCGGAGGCTATCACGAGCTTTGCGGCTGTTCTCGACGGTGAGAAGGGTACGGTCGTAACGATCGAGACCTACGGCACGAACGATTCGCTCCTGCTCGACTGGACTCCCCTTGCTATCGAGGCAGAGAGTCTCGACTCGGAGTACGCGATCTTCGGTCTGACGGACAACACGACCGCGTATGCGTTCTATCGTTTCGACTTCACTCTCGAGGTCGGCGATTATTTTGAGCTGGCGGAGCTTGCGCTTTACAAGCCGACGACCGATGCACCCGAGATGATGTACGACATCGGCTCGGTAGTTGAGGAGGGTGAGATCCCTGCTCTGATCCCCGTTGAGGAAGAGCCCGCCGGAGCAATTGCCGAGCAGGCAGTTGAAGCAGTCGAGGAAGTTGCAGAAGTCGCAGAGGACACGACCGCTCCGACATTCGGGCTGTTCACCTCATATCCGCTTCCAATGTTCAAATTCCTCCCCCGCGGCTAAGGGCAGCCTGAGGCTGCGCGCATGAATCGGCGCACTTTCAGTTGAAGTTGGAAGATATCCCACGATGGTGGAGTTTGTGCAGACTTGTCCGCTGAGTCGCCTGAGGCGACAGGCGGTCATCGGCGGCGGTCTGAGACCGCAGGCATGAATCGGCGCACGTGAAGCTTTGGTTGAAAGATAA
>CAYSKU010000276.1:0-2096 GCA_964431775.1 uncultured Ruminococcus sp.
GTGAATGAGCCTCCCTCCGGGAGGGAGGGGGACCGCGTAAGCGGTGGAAGGAGAAGGCGTAACAATAAATTTGTACATATATAATTGTCGTGTGATATTTTCCGATTTCAACTGAACGAACGCCGATGCCCGTTTGCGGTCTCAGACCGCCGACCTCAGCCGATGGGGGTGAAGCGGAGCATGGGGATGACGGAGTCGGAAGACGGAGCGGAGATGGGAGCGTAGTAGACGGTCATCGTGTCACCCTCATCGACAAAAAGCAGTGCCTCGTCAAAGTCGGTGCGGAACACACGCTCACCCGAGCGCACGTATACGACCGTCTCTCCTCCCTGAGTGGTGTAGATCAGCTCGTCAACAACTATGACCTCCTCGGTCAGCAGCTCGTCGGAGAGCGCGGGACTGTTCTGCGAGAGCGCGGTCTTGTAGCTGCGGAACACCTCGTCCTGTGTCTCACCCGATACGACTATATTGTAGTTTCGAACGTTGACCATCGAATACCTCTTGACTATGCCGGAGGCATCCTTGAGTACCATTATGTAGGTCGCCTCGCCGCCGACGTTTATCAGAGACGGAAACGATGCACGATAGCCGTATTGCTGTACCGAGCCCTCAGCCGCCGACATCGCGCTGTATTCCTCCGCACCCGGGACTCCGTAATAGCTGTACTCCCCCGTGCGCGAATTCGCAAGAATAAAGCCTATGTTCGCTTCATCATTCGAGGTCGAGGTGACACCTGTAAAGATATACACATCGTTACCCATGATCTTGTAGCCGAAATCGTCTGTCGTGACGACACAGTCGGTCTGCGCGAACGCGGAATTCAGATAGCCGCCGCGAAGCATACCGTACCAGTCGTATTTGCGGCAGAGCAGGTCTCCCGAATATACGATATCTATCCATTCGGGCGACTCACTCGGTACGTACTTCATCGTTTCTCCGGTGCAGGCATCGAGCGTCACGACGGCGCAAACGTCAAATGCACCGAACAGACCCGCGTTCGGCTCGACGATCGATGCTATCCAGTACGGATGACCGTCGTCGTCCACCTCAAAATACACCGACCCGAATATCGCGGTCGGGTACGCGAAGCGGAGCGCACGAGTCAGATCCTTTCCGAAATATGCCGAGTCGGAATAGCGTATGTATTCTCCGTCAAGACGAACGAACTCCGCATCAAAGCGGACGGGATCGACCTTTACATAGCCCGGGATACCTGAACGGCTGTTCGTGACCCATTTGAAGAACGAAGCATATTCGAGCGGTGCGACCTTATAGGGATAGGTGTTACCGTCCGCACCGCGCATAGCGATCTGCGTATACGAGTAAGCGACGTTGTACTGAGAGACGAGGTCGGACAAGGTACCGAGTGTCCGCGCACCGATGATACGTGCGGAGGCCGAGTCCATCAGGGCTATGTCGGAAACGTACTCGGTCTCCGATATGTCTGTGGAAAAATCGCCCTCGTTCACGGTAATGAGGGAGCTATAGGTCTTGGCACGGAGCATCTCCGAGGAGAGTATCGCACCAACGATAAGTAACAGCACCACGACCAGCGTAATGATGACCTGTATTCTGATAAAGCGGAGCTTACGCAGAGCCTTGGTGCGAAAGTCAACGTTACCGTGCGAGATACGTGCGAACGAGCCGAGGGCTCGTCC
The DNA here is from genome assembly GCA_964431775.1 of uncultured Ruminococcus sp. Taxonomy (GTDB): domain Bacteria; phylum Bacillota; class Clostridia; order Oscillospirales; family CAG-272; genus UMGS1696. The sequence goes on from CAYSKU010000276.1 coordinate 1,659, forward strand.
GGAGAGGAGACCTACAACAAGGTACGAGACGAAGACGACAGCATCCACGAAAAAGAAGAACGTCCAAAAAGCACCGGAGCTGACGGACAGCGGAGGCAGAGTTACGTAATACACGCCTCCGACGAACAGCAGAACGGCTACGAGGTAGGCGACTATCGCGCCGACACGAGCAGAGCTTTTCATTTTTGACAGCAGCTATCCTTTCGATACACATATGATAGATTTCATCGACAGTCATCGAGTGAGCTTCACTTGACGGCTATCCGACGGAAATATTTTATCACGAAACCTTTTTCCGCACAAGCCCTCTCCTCAAATTTTGATCAAAAATTAATATGCGTGGTCGGCTGAGGCAGTCTCGGGCTGCCTCAGACCGTCCCTAAGCGTTGTTTGAAAAATAAGGAGATATGTACAGGAGCGAGAGATCTTTGTGATAGA
>CAYSKU010000277.1:0-2037 GCA_964431775.1 uncultured Ruminococcus sp.
TCGAACGACACCGCGATCACGATATGCTCCATGGAAAACATCGACCCGGTCGGTATCCACACCGGCGACTCCATCGTAGTCGCGCCGAGCCAGACGCTCACCAACCGCGAATATCACCTTCTCCGCGACTCCGCACTCAAGATAATCAGAAAGCTCGGTATCGAGGGCGGCTGTAACGTTCAGTTCGCGCTCGACCCTCAGTCCTTCAACTACTATCTCATCGAGATAAACCCGAGAGTCTCGCGCTCCTCCGCACTTGCAAGTAAGGCAAGCGGCTACCCGATAGCACGTGTCACCGCGAAGATCGCGATAGGTCTGACCCTTGACGAGATAAAGCTCGCCTCCGCGCCCGCCTGCTTCGAGCCGTCCATCGACTACGTAGTCACAAAGATGCCGCGCTTCCCGTTCGACAAGTTCTCGGATGCGAACAACAGCCTCTCCACTCAGATGAAGGCGACAGGTGAGGTCATGTCGATCGGTCGAAATCTCGAGGAGAGCCTCCTAAAGGCTATACGCTCTCTCGAGATCGGTGCGTACCATATGTACCTCGCGAAATTCGACAGCTACACGACAGACGAGCTTCTCTCCTACATCACCGTCGGTACAGACGACCGTATCTTCGCTATAGCTGAGCTTCTGCGCCGCCGTGTCGATGCAGGTCTGATCTGCGATGCGACACAGATCGATATGCTCTTTATCGACAAGATACGTCACGTCGTCGAGCTTGAAAAGTTAGCGGCAGAGCATCCGATGGACAAGGAGGTGCTTCGCTACGTAAAGAAGTACGGCTTCTCCGACCGTGCGGTCGCAAAGCTCTGGAACGTCACCGAGGACGAGGTATGGAGCTTCAGACGTGAGAACGACATACGTCCGGTCTACAAGATGATCGACTCCTGCGCGGCTGAGTTCAATTCCTACATTCCCTACCTCTACTCGACCTACGCAGACGAGAACGAGTCTGTAGTATCCGACAGAAAGAAGATAATCGTTCTCGGCTCCGGTCCTATCCGTATCGGTCAGGGCGTTGAGTTCGACTACTCCACCGTTCACGCGGTAATGACCATCAAAAAGAACGGCTGTGAAGCCATAATCATAAACAACAACCCCGAGACCGTTTCGACAGACTACACCTGCTCCGACAAGCTCTACTTCGAGCCGCTCACCATCGAGGATGTCATGAACATAATCGAGCTTGAGAAGCCCTACGGAGTTATCGCAGGTCTCGGCGGTCAGACCGCCATAAACCTTGCGGAGGGTCTGAAAAAGCGCGGAGTCAACATAATCGGTACGAGCGTTGAGGCTATCGACCGTGCGGAGAACCGCGATGCCTTCGAAAAGCTCCTCGAGGAGCAGCACATCCCTCAGCCGACCGGCAGAGCCGTCACCAACATAGAGGACGGTGTCGAGGCGGCGGCACGTATCGGCTATCCGGTACTCGTTCGTCCCTCGTTCGTGCTTGGCGGACGTGCTATGCAGATCGTTGCAAACGAGGCTATGCTCCGTCACTACCTCGAAAACGCAGTCGCGCTCGACGCCGACCGTCCGGTGCTTGTCGATAAGTACATCGTAGGACGTGAGGTCGAGGTCGATGCGGTCTGTGACGGCACTGACGTTTTCGTCCCCGGTATAATGGAGCTTGTCGAGCGCACCGGTATCCACTCCGGTGACTCCATCTCCGTCTACCCGACCTTCTCCATCTCAAAGGCTGCAAAGGATACGATACTCGACTACACGAAGCGGCTCGGTCTTGCGATAGGCATAGTCGGACTTTACAATATCCAGTTCATCGTTGACGAGAATGACTTCGTATACGTCATCGAGGTAAATCCGCGCTCCTCGAGGACAGTTCCGTTCCTCTCGAAATCGACAGGCTACAGCCTTGCGGACATAGGTACTCTCGCCATCCTCGGCGTATCGCTCAAGGAACAGGGTATCACGGAGATATACCCTGCCGAAAAGGAACGCTGGTACGTAAAGGCTCCTGCGTTCTCGTTCTCCAAGCTACGCGGTCTCGATGCGTACCTCTCTCCCGAGATG
>CAYSKU010000278.1:0-2033 GCA_964431775.1 uncultured Ruminococcus sp.
ACCTTCTTCGAGAGGGACGTGACCCCGACAGTATATACGTCACCGGAAACACCGCGATAGACGCGCTGAAAACGACCGTTCGTGACGACTACACGCACCCCGAGCTCGAGTGGGTGGGAGATTCGAGGCTCATCCTCATAACCGCGCACAGGAGAGAGAATCTCGGTGAGCCTATGCACCATATGTTCCGCGCCATACGCCGTATCATAGACGAGCATCCCGACGTCTGCGCCGTCTATCCGATACACATGAATCCGGCAGTACGTGCCGCCGCGAACGAGGAGCTTGGCGACTGCGATCGTATACACATGATCGAGCCGCTCGACGTTCTCGATTTCCATAATTTTATGGCGCGGAGCTACATGATACTGACCGACAGCGGCGGCATACAGGAGGAGGCACCGTCTCTCGGGAAGCCTGTTCTCGTAATGCGCGACACGACCGAGAGACCCGAGGGGATAGCAGCCGGAACGCTCCGTCTTGTCGGAACCGACGAGGAGATCATATACGAGAGCTTCCGTCAGCTTCTTGACGAGCCTGCGGAGTATGAGCGTATGAGCAGGGCTTCAAACCCCTATGGTGACGGTCTTGCCTGCAAGCGCATCGCCGATGTATTAGTGAGAGAGCTGTGATCAGCCTGCCTGAGGCGGTCTGAGACCGCAAACATTCATTTGTGCTGTGCAAATTTGTTCTATGGACTTTTTGTCCTATGCAGACCGCACGTAAGAAAAAGGCAGGGAACGTCGCGGCGTTTTCTTACTCTTTTCCCCTACCTGCGGTCTGCCCCCCCCAAACGCCTTCGGGCGTTTTCTTTTTTGGGTCGTGAGAAGTCACGAAAAATTGTATCGTGAGGTAAGAAAAAATCATACCCCCACCATTGCAATTATGTCTGCATTTTGTTATAATTATAATGAATATAAAACAAAAAGCCGCCGTTTGCGGCAAATTACCTTGTATCTCATCAAAGGAGAGTCAGCATTATGACAAAAGTTACAATAATTGGTGCCGGAAGCGTCGGTTCCACTATTGCCTATACGCTTGCTATAGGCGGCTACGTTTCGGAGATCGTCATGATCGATATCAATGACGAAAAGGCACTCGGCGAGGCACTTGACATACGTCAGGGAACGCCGTTCTGTCCTCCGGTGTCCATTTATGCCGGAAGCTATCGTGATGCCTGCGATTCCGATATCGTCATTCTGACCTCGGGACTTGCGAGAAAGCCCGGGCAGACCAGACTCGACCTTGCACAGGCAAATGTCGATATCATAATGAGCATAATTCCGCAGATCACGACCTACGCTCCCGATGCGACCTACATCATAGTCTCGAACCCCGTAGATGTACTGACCTACGTCTGGAACAAGCGTTCCGACATTCCCGAAAACAAGATCATAGGCTCGGGTACTATCCTTGATACCTCGAGACTTCGTGCGCGTATCTCCGAATATTACAATATCAACCAGCAGAACGTTCACGCCTACGTCTTCGGTGAGCATGGCGACTCCTCGTTCGTGCCGTGGTCTATCGCGAACATCTCGAACATTCCGGTCGATGAGTACCATAACGTCATTTCAAGCTCGAACAATATCTATCCTCCGCTCGAGCATAGCGAGGTCGAGGAATATATGCGTAAATCCGGCGGACGTGTCATCCAGAGAAAGGGCGCGACCTTCTATGCGGTATCGCTGTCCGTGTGCCACATATGTAAATGTCTGAACAACGGTATGGACACCACGATGACCGTATCGAGCATGATGCACGGTGAATACGGTATCGAGGACGTATGTCTGAGTACCCTGAACATAATCGGTCGTGACGGCATTACGGGAAGACTCAATCCGAAGCTGACAGACGAGGAGCTCGGACTCCTGCATAAGAGCGCGGACTGTCTGCGTGACATAATCCGCAATATCAACTTCTGATCGTGTCCCAAGCAGAAAAAACAAATGCATATAATTAGAATAAGGAAAACGAAATGAAACTGACATACTATCCGGGATGTACGCTGAAGAATAAAGCGAGAGCGGCGG
>CAYSKU010000279.1:0-2028 GCA_964431775.1 uncultured Ruminococcus sp.
ACCGTAGCTGCCGTTTGTAATCTTGTTACCGCGAAGAGCCTTACCCTTCATGCGGCCTCTCTGTACTCTTCTGTACTTGATCTTACCATTCGGCTGTAACATTAGTTCGCTCCTCCTTCCGTGGTTTCCTTTCTGGGTGCGCGGGGTGCGCGAGCCGGTCTGTCACCCTGGGGTCTCTGACCGTCTCTTCTCTGGTACGGACGATCGCCGCGGGGCGCACCGTCTCTGCGATCGCGTCTCTGACCGCGGTTGTCACGTCTGCCTGCGTTGTCGCGTGCCTTCTTCTCATCGGCACCGGTCATGGTACGAGCTACCTCGGAGAGTACCTCACCCTTGTAGATCCATACCTTGACGCCGATCTTACCGTAGGTGGTGTTAGCCTCCCAGAAACCGTAGTCGATGTCGGCACGGATGGTCTGGAGCGGAATAGTACCCTCATGGTAATGCTCGGTACGAGCGATCTCCGCGCCGCCGAGACGACCGGATACCGTTACCTTGATACCCTTTGCGCCGAGACGCATGGTGCGGCTGATAGCCTGCTTCATAGCGCGGCGGAAAGCGACACGGCGTTCGAGCTGAGAAGCGATGTTTTCTGCAACGAGCTGAGCGCACATATCAACGGGCTTTACCTCAAGAACGTTTACTGCAACGTCGGTACCTGCGATAGCCTCGATACCTGCCTTGAGCTTTTCGATCTCTGCGCCATTACGACCGATGACCTGACCGGGCTTAGCGCAGTGGATGAACACACGTACCTTACCGGTATTGTCGCGCTCGATCTCTACCTTCGGAACGCCGGCAAGGAGGAGAGTGCTCTTAACGTACTCTCTGATCTTATAGTCCTGAACGAGGACGTCGCCGAACTTCTTATCGGGAGCGTACCATCTGGAATCCCAGTTCTTGATGACGCCTACACGAAGGCCGTGCGGATTAACTTTCTGTCCCATTTATCGACTGCCTCCTCATTCTTTTTCAGCCACAGCGATCGTGATGTGGCTGGTTCTCTTCAAAATTCTGTCAGCGGAACCCTTACCCTTGGGCATGATCCTCTTCATGGTCATACCGGGGCATACGAAGCATTCGGACACATAGAGCTTTTCGGGATCCATCTGGAAGTTGTTCTCCGCGTCAGCGGCAACCTTCGTGAGGAGCTTCAGGATGTGTTCGCTTGCAGCCTTAGGGGTGTTCTTTACGATACCGATAGCAACTCCGAGATCCTTCCCTCTGATGAGGTCGAGGACTATCTTGACCTTACGAGGGGAGATGCGGATGTGCTTCTGAGTAGATCTTGTTTCCATCTTTCGTTATCCTACCTCGATCATTTACCGTTATTTGAAGTATTGCTTCACGCTTGACCCTTGAAGGTACGTGTGTGAGCGAACTCGCCGAACTTATGTCCGACCATATCCTCGGTAACGTATACCGGGATGTGCTTTCTGCCGTCGTGAACAGCTACGGTGTGACCTACGAATTCAGGGTAGATCGTAGAGGCTCTGGACCATGTCTTAAGGACCTTCTTATCGCCTTTTTCGTTCATTTCGCAGACTCTTGCATAGAGCTTCTCTTCAATGAACGGTGCTTTCTTAGAACTTCTGCTCATGTTTTAGTGCCTCCTTCCTTACTTGCTGTTTCTACGCTTAACGATCATCTTATCGGTGCGAGCCTTCTTGTTACGAGTCTTGTAACCGAGAGCGGGCTTGCCCCACGGAGTTACCGGGCCGGGACGTCCGATCGGGGAACGGCCTTCACCACCACCGTGCGGGTGGTCGCAGGGGTTCATGACGGAACCGCGAACTGTCGGACGGATGCCCATGTGACGCTTCTTACCTGCCTTACCGATCTTAACGGTATCATGCTCGATGTTACCGATCTGACCGACGGTAGCCTTACAATCGGAACGGATATATCTCATCTCGCCGGAGGGGAGACGTACCATGGTGAGGTCGCCTTCACGTCCCATGAGCTGCGCCTGTGCGCCTGCGGAACGAACGAGCTGACCGCCCTTACCGGGGTAGAGCTCGATATTGT
>CAYSKU010000280.1:0-2012 GCA_964431775.1 uncultured Ruminococcus sp.
GTCATTCCTGCCGACGGGTGATATTATATCACACCCTCTCCCCCTTGTCAACCCCCTTTTCAAAATTTTCTTAAAAAACTTGTCGCCTGAGGCGACGGGCAGTCATCGGCGCACTTGAAGCCGAAATTTTAAGCCATCCCACGATGATGTAGCTTGATCTTATTCCTTCCTGTCTGCACCGACCTCGTTGACACATTTGCCCAAAAAGGTTTGGGAGGGGTGCGGGGAGACCTTTCCTCAAAAGGTCTCCCCGAGCGTTCCCCTTTACTTATGCTTTATGCTGTCTCCCCCGACGTCCCCTTTTTAACAGCGTTCTTTTTTAACTAAAAGTAGATACTGTGCGCCCGATTTTTTTCAAGCTGAGATATTGAACTTTTTCTCAATTTATATTATAATATCATCGTGTTTTTATTTTTTCACCATGCCTTTATTTCGAACGTTTTGAACGAGAGGTGTCAGTCATGTACAAAGAAGGCTTCGACAACAGTAAATATATCTCCCTCCAGACCGAGCGGATAACGGAGCGTATCTCGCAGTTCGGCGGTAAGCTCTACCTCGAATTCGGCGGAAAGCTGTTCGATGATTATCACGCATCGCGTGTACTGCCCGGCTTCAAGCCCGACAGCAAGATCAATATGCTTCTACAGCTGAAAGACAAAGCGGAGATCGTCATCGTCGTATCGGCGGCGGCGATCGTACAGAACAAGATGCGCGCCGACCTCGGCATAACCTACGACATGGATGCACTGCGGCTCATCGATGCGTTCCGCGAACGCGGACTTTACGTCGGCAGTGTCGTCATAACGCAGTACGCCTCCCAGCCGGCGGCAGATTCGTTCATCAAGAGACTGAATTCGCTCGGCATCAGGGTCTTCCGCCACTACCCCATCCCGGGTTATCCGACAAACATCAAGCTCATTGTGAGCGAGGAGGGGTACGGACGGAACGAATACATAGAGACGAGCCGTCAGCTCGTTGTGATAACCGCGCCGGGACCCGGAAGCGGCAAGATGGCGACGTGTCTGTCACAGCTCTACCACGACAACAAGCGCGGTGTAAAGTCGGGCTATGCGAAGTTCGAGACGTTCCCCGTGTGGAATCTGCCGCTGACGCACCCTGTGAACCTTGCCTACGAGGCGGCGACTGTCGATCTTTCGGACGTAAACATGATCGATCCGTTCCATCTCGAGGCATACGGCACGACGACTGTCAACTACAATCGTGACGTAGCGATATTTCCGGTGCTTCGTCGGCTGTTCGAGGGCATCTACGGCGAATGTCCGTACAAATCCCCGACCGACATGGGGGTAAACATGGTAGGACACTGCATCTACGATGACGAAGCGGTGGAGCACGCGGCGAAGATGGAGATAATCCGCCGTTACTACGATTGTATGTGCAAGAACATACGCGGCACGGGGGACAGTGAGGACGTATACAAGACGGAGATCATCATGAACAAAGCGAAGATCACCGTTGAGGACAGACCGGTGGTACGGGCCGCGCTTGACAAGGCGGCGGCGACCAACGCACCTGCGGCGGCGATAGAGCTGTCGGACGGAACGCTCGTTACGGGAAAGACGAGCGATCTGCTCGGCTCATGCTCTGCGGCGATACTGAATTCGCTGAAGCTGCTTGCCGGCATAGACGACAGTATACATCTTATAGCACCGTCCGTGATCGAACCGATATGCCATCTAAAGACGGAGCATCTGGGAAGTGTGAATCCGCGGCTTCACGTAGACGAGATACTGATCGCGCTGTCGATCTGCGCCGCGACCGACCCGAACGCACGAGCGGCATTCGAATGTCTGCCGAAGCTGTCCGGCTGTGAGGCGCATTCGAGTGTCATAATCTCACAGCTCGACCTCGACACGTTTCGCAAGCTCGGTCTGACTCTGACCTGCGAACCCGTCTACGAATCCAAAAAGCTCTTCCACCGCTAAATAACGGCGGCGGTCGCCTGAGCCGACAAGCGGTCATCGGGTCGCCTGAGCCGACAAGCGGTCATC
>CAYSKU010000281.1:0-1998 GCA_964431775.1 uncultured Ruminococcus sp.
AAAGGCTGCTAAGGGCTACTGGGGCGCAAAGTCTAAGCATTTCAAGATGGCTAAGCAGGCTGTCATGAAGTCCGGTAACTACGCATATATCGGACGTAAGCAGAAGAAGAGAGATTTCCGCGCTCTGTGGATCACTCGTATCTCCGCTCAGGCAAAGGCAAACGGTATGAACTACTCCCAGCTCATGCACGGTCTCAAGGTTGCCGGTGTCGATCTCAATCGTAAGATGCTCGCTGAGATCGCAGTATCCGACAAGGAAGCATTCGCTGCTCTCGTTGAAACTGCAAAGGCAGCTCTCTAATTGAACATAGATAGGGTGTTGCGCCAAAGTGACACCCTATATTTGTATTGATAAAGGTCATATGAGATCAGAAGAATTTTTCTCACGCTATAAAGCGGAGCGTATCTCCTCACGTGCGAACGCAAGGGTCGTCTCGATGGCAAAGCTGTCCGATAAAAAATATCGCGACAGAGAGGGACTGTTCATAGCCGACGGCGTAAAGCTCGCTTACGAAGCGGTACGTCACGTGCCGTCAGACGTAAGATACCTCGTCCTCTCGGAGACCGTGGTCGAGACCGACCGCGCCGCAGAGCTTGCAGAACTCTACAACAGCAAGAACATCCCGATATTCGTCCTCTCCGAGTCCGCATTCGATAAGATATCCGCAGACAAAGCTCCCGACGGCATGATCGCCGCACTTGCTTATATGAACGGGCTTCATACGTTCGCGTTGCGGAGCGATATAAGCAAATTCGACGATTGGCAAAGGAAACGCCGACTTATCCTGCTCGACGGTATACGTGACCCGGGCAACCTCGGTACGATACTTCGTTCCGCAGAGGCTATGGGGGTAGGCGGTGTCATCCTTTCGGACTGCGCGGATATATATAACAGGAAGACGGTACGTGCCGCCATGGGAACGCTTTTCAGACTTCCGCTCTACATAACAGATGAGTCTCTTCCGGTGATAGAGAGCATGAGGGGGTCGGGAAGACGTGTGTACGCCGCCGCACTCGGTGAGCATACCCTGACGCTCGGCGATTACGAGGTCGCGGAGAGCGACTGTCCTGTCATCGGAAACGAGGGACACGGTCTCTCGGAGGACGTCATAAACGCCTGTACGGCTTGTGTGCGTATACCGATGAGCGGAGAGACCGAGAGCCTCAACGCAGCCTGTGCGGCGGTCTGCTTCCTTTGGGAATCGTATCGTAAATTCAGATAAGCTATCGTGGAGGTGTCCCATGACTGAGGATATACGTCTCTATTACATCTGGCTCACACTTGCCTTCGGAGCTGCAAGCAAGCTCGCGGTCAAGCTGTTGAACGCGGCAGGCTCTCCCGTGCGGATATTCCAAAATAAGCTCGAAGACGTTTCCGAGGACGGTGTCCTCACGCCAAAGGAGCTTGCACGTGCAAGGGAGCTGGTCAAAAAAGCACCGTTTTACGAAGCAGAGCGTATACTCGACAGCTGCTTCGGCAGAGGTATAGATGTGCTGATCCCGGGTTCTCCGCTGTACCCGACCTCACTTCTCGAGCTTGAGGACTATCCCCTCACCCTCTACATCCGCGGCACTATGCCCGACTGTAATAAGAATATGTCAACTGCCGTGGTCGGTACACGAACGATGAGCGATTACGGGCGCAATATGGCGTATTCTGTCGGGATGGGCCTTGCCTACGGCGGCTCGATAGTCGTCAGCGGTATGGCTCTCGGCACGGACAGCATGGCGTTGATCGGCGCACTCGAAAGTGACGGTCAGGTCGTAGCCGTACTCGGCTCGGGGGTCGATGTGGTCTACCCACGTGAGCATCGCGACATATATCGAAGGATAATAGAGCGCGGCGCGGTCATTTCGGAATATCAGCCCGGGACGCCGCCTCTCGGAAGAAACTTTCCGGTGCGTAACCGTATAATGAGCGGTATCGCGAACGCAACGGTCGTCATAGAGGCTGATGCAAGGAGCGGCGCACTCATAACCGCAGCCCACGCACTCGAT
>CAYSKU010000282.1:0-1971 GCA_964431775.1 uncultured Ruminococcus sp.
TACCGCCGTATCTGCACACACTGTGTAAAGCACGGTGCAATAATAAAGAGACTTCTCCAGCTCGTGCTTCCCTATAAGAAGCTCGTATTCGGAGTCATACTCTGTATGGTCTCCAGCTCTGCGATCTCCCTCATAAACCCGATACTGAGCGGTCGTATACTCCTTGACGACGTCATATTCGAGACCGGTAAGTGGCACAGTGTCGGTATGCTCTTTACAGTCCTCGGTATCATCTTCGCGCTCGCTCTCGTCTCACTCGGCATAAGCATATTGCAGAACCGTCTGAACGCCTCGATGTCAACGCAGATGACGAACCGTATGAAGCAGAACGTCTTTGACTCGATGATGGCTCTCTCCCTCGGCTACTTCAACAAGTATTCGAGCGGTCAGCTCAACAACCGTGTCAACTACGATGCCGACCGTATCCGCAGCTTCTATATAGACGGTCTTCCGCACTTCATCATAAACGTCGTAAACTTCATCGGTATCGGTATCTTCCTCTTCTACCTGAACTGGGAGCTGACCCTCATGGTATTTATTCCCGTACCGATAATAATCGTGATATTCCGCGTCATGCTCCCGAAGCTGAACAGGATGTATTCGAAGCAGTGGCGCAGCTCCTCCTCACTGAACTCCATGCTCGCGGACTCCCTCAACGGTATCCGTGTCGTCAAGGCGTTCGCAAAGGAGGCTGAGGAGACCCACCGCTTCTACGGCTACTCCGAAAAGCTCTACAACGCGAACCTCCGTGTCAACATCACCACCCTTACGATATTCCCGATAGTCAGCCTTCTTATAGGTATGTCCTCTCAGGCGATCTGGGGTTACGGCGGCTTCCTCGTCATGGGTCAGGAGATGACCTACGGTGAGTTCACCACGTATCTCGGCTACATCGGAATGATCTTCGCGCCTCTCCAGTTCTTCTCCACCTTCACGAACATAGTCACCGACACCATGAACTCCGCACAGCGTATGTTCGAGGTGCTCGACATGGTTCCCGAGGTCATGGATGCAAAGGATGCAAAGGATATGCCCGAATTCAAGGGTGACATAGAGTTCCGCAACGTATCGTTCCACTACAACCCGAACCGTCCTATCCTTAAGGATGTGAACCTCAAGATACACGCCGGAGACAACATAGGTCTCGTCGGTCACACAGGCTCGGGCAAGAGTACCATCGCAAACCTTATCACACGTATGTATGACACGATATCGGGTCAGATATTCATAGACGGCGTTGATATCAGAAACATAAAGACCTCCTGCATACGTAAGAACATAGCGATAGTCTCGCAGGAGATATACCTCTTCCGCGGCACGATCGCCGACAACATACGCTATGCACGTCCCGAGGCTACGATGGAGGAGGTCATTGCGGCTGCAAAGGCAGCGAACGCACACGACTTCATCGTTCGTCTCCCCGAGGGCTACGAGACCGAGGTAGGTACGGGTAAGCGTTCCCTCTCCGGCGGTGAACGTCAGAGAGTATCGATCGCCCGCGCTCTGCTGATGTCTCCGTCCATCCTCATCCTCGACGAAGCGACTGCCGCAATGGACACCGAGACCGAGCGTCTCATCAGCGATGCCCTCTCCAAGCTCGTCGAGGGTCGTACCTGCATAACCATCGCGCACCGTCTCTCCACGCTCAAGGACTGCAACTACCTGTTCGCTATCGAAAACGGCGAGATCGCCGAGGAGGGCGAACCGGAGGAGCTTCTTGCACGTGGCGGCGTATACTACAAGCTCTACACTCTCCAGAGCGAAGCTATGAAGAAAGTACTTGCCGGTATGTAAGCCGGAGCATGGAGGTAAAACAATATGTCAAACAACAATACACCCGTAAAGACCGACAAAAAGGAAGAGATAAAGAAGGAGGACCGCAAGGTCACCTCCGCCGAAGCGAAGGAAGCTAAGAAGGAAGAAAAGGCAGACGACGAGGACGAGGAGATAAGCACCGACGAGCTGTTCAAG
>CAYSKU010000283.1:0-1926 GCA_964431775.1 uncultured Ruminococcus sp.
TGGTATTATTACCGTTTTTTATTCCTCTGTTATAAGCTCGGAGATGTCGTGCTCGGTGGTGTCCTGATAGAGCTTCTCAAGCTTATAAAAATCGCGAGACTCACGGTTGAAAAGGTGTACTATGACCGTTCCGTAATCCTGAAGCACCCATATACCCGTGTCCGCTCCCTCGATGTGGATGGGAGCAACTCCATACGGCTCGAGCTTGAATTCCAGCTCGTCCGCAAGTGCGCGGAGCTGTGTACGTGATGTACCTGTACATATGACGAAGTAGTCGGCTATGATGGTCTGTCTCTCAACGTGAAGGAGCTTTATGTCACGTGCCTTCTTTGAGTCGAGTATCGAGACGATGAACTTTGCAAGAAGCTCCGGCTCTGCAAGAGCCTCGGGAGTAAGTCCCTCCTCGATCGGGAGCAGTGTTCTTTCGGTATCCATTGTTATTCTCCAGTCTGCCGCAGTGCGGCGTGGTCTTGTATTTTCGGTCGTATTCGTATATATGCTTGTGTCTTTAGTATCTCGGAATATAAAGCTCCTCATCTATGGAGTCGCCGGTATAGATGTTTCCGTCGTACAGGTAGCTCGGGTCGGCGTAATAGACGTCGCTTATCCACGGGTCGTTATAGAGGTTGAATACTCCGTTTCGATCGAATATCGAATCGGATATCTCGCGCTCGTATATATTGAAGTATTGGTTGATGACGGAAAGGGTCGCCGCACGGTTCAGGACGTAATAGTTTCCCGACACCTCCATGTTTCCGGGGATCGTCAGAAGCTTTATATGCTCCATGTCTATATTGAGGAACGCCTTTGCGTAGAACATCATATCGGAAACGCTCATATCGGTCGTCAGATACTTCGATATCTCCGTTGCGATATCGGTGAGTGCCGACACGTTCACGTCCTTGACTATGCTCTTTGCACGGTCGAACAGGGCGGTCAGGAATATCTTCTGCGCGCTGACACGTCCGAGGTCTCCCTGTAGATAGCCGGAGCGGAAGCGGACAAAGCTCTCTGCCTGTGTGCCGTTCAGCCACTGATACCCTGCCGGTATATTGATATACAGTCCCTGTTCTGGGTCTGCGTAATACATAGCCTCGGGGATATAGACTCCGACCCCGTCCATAACGTCTACGATATTTCTAAAGCCCGCAAGGCTCAATACTGCCGTGTGGTGGATATTGATGCACAGGCTCTTTTCGTACATCTGCTCAAGCTCCTTTATCGCAAGGGGAACCGTCTTATCATACGAGCCGCTGTAGCATTCGTTATAGAAGGTATTGAACGCGGCATTCACCTTATTCGTTGCGATATCGAGTGAGATGAACGTATCACGCGGTATCTGCATCACCGTCACGCTGCTTTCGGCGGTATCAACGTTCACGAGCATGGTAACATCCGCAAGAAGGGCGGCATCGTCATGTCCTATGACGAGGATATTGTACGTTCCATCCTCTATGACGTACTTTTCCGATCCCTCGTTCTTTTCGTTCGAGGGATCGGTGACTGTAGGCTCGGTCGTATCGGAGCCGCTCGTTAGCGGCGGTGAGTTCGGGTCGCTCCCCTGCGTGGACTGCACGGGGGTTATGTCGAACGGAAGCTCCTCGACCGTCGGCTGTGCCGGCTTATAGAAGATCATCCATGCGGCAACGGCAAGCACGAGTGCGTACACCGTGAAGATCGACACGATCATCACGATCTGCGACTTTTTCAGTCTGCCGTTCTTGCGGCGGAGCTTTTTCTTCTTACGTATAGTTTCGTTCAGAAACGCTTCGTCGTGATCGTCTCTGGCGATATGCTCTGCATCGCCGTCGGGATAATACATGGAAACATCTTCGTTGTCGTTGGTATCTTTATTGAGGTTATTCTGCATCATTTCAATGGATCGTTTCCTTTCCGAATTTCGCGTTCACTTCATCACAAGAGCGC
>CAYSKU010000284.1:0-1807 GCA_964431775.1 uncultured Ruminococcus sp.
CGGTATGAGATTGACGAGGGAGGATTTTCCCGAACCCGTAGCACCGATTATCGCAACGGTCTCACCCTTTTTAACGTCAAAGGATATACGGTCGAGAACGTTGTTTCCGCTTGCCCCGGGGTACTTGAACGATACGTTTTCGAAGCGTACCGTGCCGACCTCCGAGGGGGTCGTGGTATCACCGGATACGATCACGGGATCGGCTTCGAGTACCTCACGTACACGGTCGCCGCACGCCTTGCCTCGTGCGATCTGGTTGAACATCATCGATACCATCATAACGGAGCTGAGTACCTGCGAGATGTACTGCACCGCCGCCATAACGTCACCGACATTTATACGTGCCGCCTCGACCTGTAAGCCGCCTATGTAGATTATCGCGAGAACGGAGGCGTTCATGATTATCGAAAGGACAGGCCATATGCAGGACATGAGTATCTGAACGGAAAGGTTCGTTCTCTGATAGTCATCGTTCGCAGTCGCGAAGCGTTCGATCTCGTGAGGCTCACGAGTGTACGCCTTGACGACACGCGCACCGGTAACGCTCTCCTGTACGACAGAGTTTACACGGTCGAGCTTTTTCTGTACGATCGAGAATTTCGGGAAGGCCTTGAATACCATGAACAGCACTACCGCAAGCTGGAACGGGAAGGATATCGCAACGACGTAGCCGAACGAAACATCGAGAGAGAGACACATTATCAGACCGCCGATCATGAATATCGGAGCGCGAACGAACATACGAAGTATCATCTGAACGAGATCCTGTAATGCCGTAATGTCGTTCGTAAGTCGCGTGACGAGAGAGCCGGTCGTAAATTTGTCTGTCTGCTCGAGAGACATCGACATGACCCTATTGAAGGCATCGATACGGACGTCGTTACCGAAGCCCTGTGAATCTATACTTGCGGTGTAGCAGCACATAAGTCCCATAAAGCCGCCGACCGCAACGAGACCGAGCATCTGTAGACAGGTCGAGATTATGGCACTCATAACGTCGGAGAGCGCGCCGCTCTCAACGACCGTGTTCACTATTTTTGACATGAGCTTCGGCTGCATGAGATCGACTATGACCTCACCTGCCATAAAAAGAGGTGATATTATAACGAATATCCAGTATTTTTTCAGATATCCGCTGAGACGCACCTTTTTCAATATATGTCACCGTCCTTTTCGCTGTCATCAACGAGATTGTTCTTGATCTTCGACATGAGACGCATCAACGTGTCGCATTCGGAGACAGAGAGATCCTTCAGTGCGACCTTCGTCTCCTCCTGGAAGCGTTTCTGTATCTTGTTGTCGAGAGCGCGACCCTTTTCGGTCAGGAAGACACGAGTAGCGCGGAGGTCGTATTCGTCGGGACGACGTGAGACGTACCCCTCCTTTTCGAGCTTTTGCAGAGCGACACTGATGGTCGGTGCCTTAAGGTGTGTCGCACGAACGAGGTCGAGCTGTGTCCGACCATCCTTTCTGGAAAGCTCCATCAGCAGAAGACGACCCGACTTTTGCGTGATCGGATGCTCCTCACCGCTTTCGCGAAGCCTGTCACCCATCAGACGATGTATCTCGTTGAGGAGCTGTATCGGATTTCGCTTGAGATCGGGAAGACTGTCGTCTATCTCCGGTGCTTTTCCGTTGAGATTGAGATTTTTCATTGCTTGGTACTCCTTTCGGCAAAGTTAGTTTAATAATAGATTAATGGTCAATTAAAATTATAGCACTGTAAAAACACAAAATCAATAGTTTTGTTTCGAATTTGTCACTAATATGATCAATTCGAAACAAAACTATTGATTTTGTGTTTTTA
>CAYSKU010000285.1:0-1791 GCA_964431775.1 uncultured Ruminococcus sp.
TGACGCAGCATGAGCTTTCCCGCCTTTGCGGAGAGCTTCCAATGTACGCTCTCGAGTGTGTCCCCGTCCGCATACGGACGTATCTCGTGATTCTCCGAGTAGCCGCCTCCTGCCTTCGGTCTCCATACGACACGCGGTTCGCGCATACGCTCACTCTCCTCCGGCTCCTCGGGAAGCACGTACACCACCAACGAGGGCGTTCTTTTCTTACGTATGGCGAACAGACCGATGTGATCTTACACACTAAGTCTCTCTTATTTTATTATAATTCCTCCGCAATGCTGTGTAGGAAGACGAGAACCCGAGCGCAGTCTCCAACGTTCGCCCGTATTCGGTCTCTCTGCCCTTATGACGTAGCCAAAGGTCGGCATGACACGTGTACCGTAGACCTCGAGCAGTACGAGCTCCTCCGCGCCCTGTAGCACGTATTCGGGAGCTGACAGTGAAAATCGAGTGCGGAGCATGGCTCTGAGGCTCAGCAGAAGTGAGAACCACGGCAGTAGTATCACGATAAAAAGCACGAGCCACGCGAACCATTTACAATACGCTACGTAAAACAAAAGAGCGGCAAGGAGAGCTACTACGTAGATGATCCTGTTTATTATCATGAGTGTCTGATCTTCGGGGACGGTACACGTCCGGCTATCTCACGGCAAAGCTCCTCTGCATCACGTCCCTGTCCATCGACTCTGCCCGACAGGATAAGGCGATGTGCGACTGTCCATGGGAACACGTCACGCACATCTGCCGGTATGACGTAGTCACGTCCGCGAAGTCTTGCGACAGACCTCGACATCGAGGCAAGCGCAAGGGTCGCTCTGGGACTTGCGCCGCGAAGTATATCGTAGGAGCTCCTCGTGGCAGAGATCAGCTCAACGAGGTACTTGACTACAGATTCGTGTATGTAGGTACGTCCGACCTCGTACTGCATGGCGACAAGCTCCTCTCGTGAGACGATAGGTCGAAGCTCGGACATCGGATCGCCGTTCTGTCGGTTCACGACCATTGCGACCTCGTCATCCTTGCTCGGATAGCCGAGGCTCAGACGTATGGTGAAGCGATCCATCTGGCTGTCGGGCAGGAGCTGTGTTCCTGCCGCGCCTGTCGGGTTCTGCGTTGCAAGGACGATGAACGGTCGCGGAAGCGGATGAGTCGTGCCGTCTACCGTGACCTGTCCCTCCTCCATCGCTTCGAGGAGCGCAGACTGTGTACGTGACGTTGCGCGGTTCAGCTCGTCAGCCAAAAAAAGGTTACACATGACCGCGCCTCTTCTGTATATCATGTCTCCGCCGACTCGGTCGGGGACGGAATAGCCGGTAACGTCGGAGGGGAGAACGTCGGGGGTAAACTGCACTCTGCTGTATTCGAGACCGAGGACACGTGAAAAAGCAAGTGCCATCGTCGTTTTGCCGACCCCCGGGACATCCTCGAGAAGTATATGTCCTCCGGCGAGTATGGCGGCAAGCACACGCATAAGTGCCTGCTCCTTTCCGACGACGACTCTTTGTACCTGCCTTAGTATCTGCTGTGCGCGGACAGCAAGTGCGTTATCTTTCGTATCCAAAATATTCCTCACTTATATAGTTAGTTGATATGTTGATATGATATATTACAAGGTTCATCGAAGTCCGGAGGGTGAGCGTTGTCGGGAACGGCAACGGACAGCTCTCCTGTAGGTATATCATAGCATACATCCGACTGCCGTGCAACAGTTTTTTTGCGAATTGCCATATTTCATAAAGAAAAATGCCCGAAGGCGTTTTCTTTATGGGGTCACGTAGGGGCGATATG
>CAYSKU010000286.1:0-1787 GCA_964431775.1 uncultured Ruminococcus sp.
TGGGGCTGTGAGCGAAAGCCGTAGCATACGGCGGCAACGGAGGAGAATCAGCTCCACGCCATAGAGGAATACGTCAGACGAGGCTATACGCCCGACGTATGGTGGATAGATGCCGGCTGGTATAAGTGCGACTATAACTGGCCGCACATCGGAACGTGGAGGAGCGACCCCGAACGCTTCCCGAACGGTCTTCGCCCGATAGGTGAGCTTTGCGACCGCTACGGCATACGCTTCCTCCTCTGGTTCGAGCCGGAGCGTGTAGTCCCGGGGACGGAGCTCTTCCTTGAGCATCACGACTGGCTCCTCTCTCCCGAGGATACGTCCGGAAACCACCTTTTGAACCTCGGCGATCGTGAAGCCTGCGACTGGCTGATCGAGCGTGTCTGCTCCATCATAAAGGAGGGTCACGTGCGTATATATCGTCAGGACTTCAATTTCGACCCGAAGCCGATCTGGGAGAGGGCAGAGACCGAGGAGCGTATAGGTGCGCTCGAGAACCTGCACGTACAGGGCTACCTGCGTTACTGGGATGCACTGCTCGACAGAAACCCCGGACTTCTTATAGACTCCTGTGCCTCGGGCGGCAGACGTAACGATCTCGAGACCATGCGCCGTGCCGTACCGCTTCATTACACGGATGTCGGATACGGAAATATACCGATAAAGCAGAAGCAGTTTTACGAGATGCACGAATGGATACCGTATTTCCGTTCGCATAACATGACGTGGGACGAGGAGCTGTGCGGAGACGGCACGACCTACGAGCCGAACGATGAGTTCTCGTTCCAGAACGCGATGGTGCCGTCCGTCACCTCGATGGTCTCGTACAACGGTACGGATAAGGAGTTCGAGACTGCACTTCGCATGAGGAAGATCTGGGAGAGAGCGGCAGAGCTTACCCTTTGCGGAGACTATTATCCCCTCTCGACCTGCAAGCGTGACTATCACGACTGGTACGCCGTGCAGTTCGACGATCCCGAAAAAAGACGCGGCTTCGTCCGCTTCGTCAGAAATACTCTCTCGGAGGAGGACGAGTTCACCGTTCATCCCTACGTTGAGAGCGGCATGAGCTATACGTTTACAGACCCTCTCACGGGAGACGTATTCACACGTACAGCCGAGGAGCCGGCAGGTGGAGACGGTCTGACAGTCGCACTCCCGAAAAGAAGCGGAGTCGTGCTGTTCTACGAATGGTAAAAACATAACACGGAGCATTACCCATATGAAGATATCTGCAAATACCTACAACATACATATCGAAAAAAACGCACTTTCAATGTCCGGCGTGTACGCAGCGGAGGCACTCGGCAGGACATGTCGTGTCGTCATCGTCTCGGACGATAACGTGTATCCGCTGTACGGCGAACGCCTGGAGCAGAGCCTTCGTGATTCCGGCTTTGACGTTGCACCCGAATTCGTGATACCGCACGGAGAAGCCTCAAAGAGCATGAAGAGCCTTGAAGCACTCCTCGAGCACGCCGCATATAACGGTCTGACACGTACCGATGCACTGTTCGCACTCGGCGGCGGTGTGGTCGGCGACCTTGCCGGCTTTGCCTCCGCAGTGTATCTGCGCGGCATACGCTACGTTCAGGTACCGACCTCCGTCCTTGCCTCCGTTGACTCGTCTGTCGGCGGCAAAACGGCGGTAGACCTTGCCTCCGGTAAGAATCAGGCGGGAGCGTTCCATGAGCCGTCCCTCGTCATCTGCGATACCGCGACACTCGATACCCTCACCCCGCTTTATTTCAGTGACGGAATGGCGGAGGTCATAAAGTACGGCTTTA
>CAYSKU010000287.1:0-1765 GCA_964431775.1 uncultured Ruminococcus sp.
AGGAGAATGCGTAACTTTAAGTTTATACTTGCTTTATTTTAGAAAATCCTAACTTATTATAACGCACTCTCCTTCAGTCGCTTGCGCGACAGCTCCCTCACGGAGGGAGCCTTAACGTGAAGCCGATACCAAACAAATACGACAAAATAAAATTTCAGCCGCCCGGATCTACACCAAACTCCATTGTCGTGGGATCTCTTTCAACTTAAACCGAAAGTACGCCGATGTCTGTTTGCGGTCTCAGAGTGCCGCCGATCCATGCTTGTCGGCTCAGCCGACCGGGTCAGCCGAGGCGGCAGGCGTCGGTGTACTCGATGTACGGCATACCGGAGGGATCGAACTTTATCTCAAGAAACACATACGTCGAATCCACGTAGCAGCGTCCGTTCCAACGGTCGGCAACATAATAGAAATGCTCTCCGTCAGCCTTGTCTGCCTTAAGCACGAACGCCGGCTGACTGTCGTAGGTCGTCTCGTCACCGAACAGACGGAGCGTACTCCAACGTCCCTCCATGCTCTCGGCAAAGGCGTACTTTCCCTGATTCGGAGCCCAGCCGGTGCAGAACGAGCTCAGCATATAGTACAGCCCTCCGCGCCGAAAGACCGCCGGTGCTTCGCGATACTCTCCCTGCCAGAGAGACTTCACCTGCTCGTCGATATTCATATAGTCCTCGCTCAGACGGTAGACGTGCAGGTCGGCATTGTCACGTGATGCCGAGATAAAGTACGCGGTGTCCCCATCCTCAAACAGCGTGCAGTCACGCGACATACAGCCGCACGGCGCAAAGCTGCCGTGATAGGTGAACTCTCCGTCCGGTGTGTCGGACGTCGCAACGGCACAGCGTGCATCACGATAGTCCAGACCGTTCTCGTAGTGCATCCACATGACGAACTTACCGATCACGCGGTTATACAGTACCTTCGGTCTCTCGATATTGACCTTTCGCCGCACTCCGTCTGTCATGTGGTAGAGCGACAGATCGCTACGCACACGGTACGGTGCGGTCGGACTGTCTGTCGTCAGAGAATGACAGACGAACTCCCAATTTTCAAGATCTCTCGAGCGATAGCAGGAGACGTATGTATCGTCCCGCCTGTCCTCACCGTACCAATACGTGTAGCCGTTACGGTACAGCATATGACCGCCGTGAGCGTGAAGCTCATTGCCGTCTGTGTCGTAAAGCTTTACTCCGTTCTTCATCGCCGATCCTCCTGTCACGGTGTTTTATCACCAATAATGGTATTTATTTCGTTTTGCTATAAGGAATATTACCGAGAAGATGACCGCCATCAACTCCGCAACGACTATCGATACCCATACGCCGTCGATCTCCCATATAAGCGGCAGGATCAGTACTGCCGATATCTGAAAGACGAGCGTTCTCAAAAACGAGATGAGCGCGGAGGTCAGACCGTCGTTCAGTGCAGTAAAGAAGCCGGAGCTGTAGATCGCGTACCCCATAAAGACGAACGACAGTGCAAATATGCGGAAGCCCGAGACCGTCAGCTCCATGAGTGCCGCATCGTAGCCTACGAATATCCGTGCAAGAGGTGCGGCAAGAAGCTCCGCAAGCACGACCATGCAAACGCCGCATACACCGATGAGCCTCAGGCTCTTTTTCAAAAGTCCGCGCAGCTCCTCGTAGTTTCTCGCGCCGTCATGGTAGCCGACGACCGGAGCTGTTCCTATCGAGTAGCCGAGGAACGCCGCCGAGAATATCATGCTGACGTACATCATGACACCGTATGCCGCCACACCGTCCTC
>CAYSKU010000288.1:0-1764 GCA_964431775.1 uncultured Ruminococcus sp.
ATTATTTCTGTTCACCTATACCATTACAAAATAGCATTAGTCGAGTATTACATTTCCCTTGTCATCCGGAGTCGTGTAGCGCGGACACAGACAATTTTCAAATGACCAGGCTGCATCGTTTTCGTCACGCCATATCTCCATTCCGTTTTCCAAAAGCTTGTTCTTGCAGCCGCGTGTGTCGTGGACATCGTCCTCTTTTCCGTATATCCAACAAGTGCCAAGACTCAGATCCTTGAGATCGATGCTGACAAAACCCTCCGGAACAGGCGTGTTCTCGGGGGTCAGCATACCTATATAATATTCAAAGAGATCCACGTCGGTGTGCCTCTCCAAGCCGATATACCCACCTCCATTTTCCCAGATCTCAAGGATCCTATCTGTTCCGCCCATGGTCGATTCAAGCAGATCGAACCATCCGTTCTGCCACCATTCGTCCCAATGTCCGAAGCTGTCGTATTTTTTTCCGACAAAGCGCATATTCGGGATGTTTTCTTTGAAGACCTTGATGATTTCAGCCATGATATGACCTCCGTAATTCTGTAATATAGTTTATTATCATAATGCCAATGTCGAACCGCGATCTCTATTCATATTATAAGCTCTTTTTACTGTGAGTTCAAGAGCTATCTTAAAATTCACAATTTATCCGATCAAAATTTCGCGCATAGCCTTGAGAAAAACGGCGGTGTATGCTATAATTATAATGTATTCGTGTGTCGTTTCGATCGCGGATCACATTATAACAGACATTACATTCATGTGAAATAAAGGAGCTCGACATAAAATGAAATTAGGTATCATCGGTCTGCCGAACGTCGGCAAAAGCACTCTGTTCAACGCACTGACAGGTGCCGGCGCGCCGAGTGCGAACTATCCGTTCTGCACCATCGACCCGAACGTCGGTATAGTACAGGTGCCGGACTATCGTCTGGACAAGCTCGCCGATATGTATCACCCCGAGCTATACACTCCGGCTACCGTGGAGTTCGTTGACATAGCAGGTCTCGTTCGCGGTGCCTCAAAGGGTGAGGGTCTCGGAAACAAGTTCCTTTCGCACATCCGCGACGTCGATGCGGTCGTACACGTTCTCCGCTGCTTCGAGGACGGTGACATCATCCATGTTGACGGCTCTGTCGATCCGGCACGTGACCTTGAGACCATCAACCTTGAGCTCATATACTCCGACATAGAACAGCTCGAACGTCGTATCGAGAGAACACAGAAGCTCTTAAAGGGTGACAAGACTCTTCAGGAGACGCTCGATCTCTACAACCGTCTCCTCGACGTTATGAACGAGGGAAAGACCGCTCGAAGCTGTGAGCTGACCGATGACGAGCGTGTCATGCTCGAGGATCTGAACCTGCTGACTCTCAAGCCGATCATTTACGTTGCAAACGTCAGTGAGGATGAGGCGGCAGGTGTATCGGACAGCAACGAGATGTACAAGGCACTGAAAAGAGCCGCAGATGCGGAGGGTGCGGAGGTCATTCCCGTTTGTGCCGGCATCGAAGCGGAGATCGCGGAGCTTGATCCCGAGGAAAAGGAGGTCTTCCTTTCCGACCTCGGCATAAAGGAGAGCGGTCTCGACCGTCTCATCAAGGCAAGCTATGCCCTGCTCGGCTACATAAGCTATCTCACTGCCGGACCGAAGGAGGTTCGCGCATGGACTATCGTGAACGGTACTCGTGCGCCGCAGGCTGCCGGAAAGATACACAGTGACTTCGAACGCGGCTTCATTCGTGCGGAGGTCGTTGCGTTTGACGC
>CAYSKU010000289.1:0-1722 GCA_964431775.1 uncultured Ruminococcus sp.
CCTGTTCCTCAGGTGCGGCTGCCGGATAGAGAGACGATATCTTTAGTACCGGACCCGGTTCGGAGTAGAGCTTGTTCGGCTCTATCGATATCCGTCCGGTCACTTCGACCCATCCATAGGTCTTAAGAGTTTCGCTGTTCTTCCATTTGCAAACTATACCACTGTAGCTGATATCCTCGGCACAGCAGGTCATTATATGACGCCCACACACAAAAAGTCCCTTCGGTATGTTCTCATCCTTGAGTATCATACCCTTGAAGTGTATCTTTTTGCCGTCATACTTCTTCATATCCTCAACGATATCGCGATACCAGTATGCGTAGTCACGGTCTTCTATCTTGATGATGTCCGCGTTTATGTCAAACGGAAGCGGGTCTTCGATCTCATCCTGCTCTATATTTCCGTCTGTCAGGTCATAAACTATACTCGTATTACGCACAACACCGCGCACGAGCTTGTGAAGCGGCATACGGTCGGCATCGGGAGCGACACGGTTGAAAGCTACAAGGTCACAGGAGGAGAGCTTGTCAACTACGAGGCTTCGCATATTTTTGTTGTAGTTCTCGATAGTGAGTGAATCACATATGAACAGCTCCTGGTGTACGAACCAGTTTTCGGGCAGTGCTTCATAGAGACTTCCGAGTTGCCACATACCGTTGTACTCGATAACGACGAACGAAGCCTTGCATTCGTCGGCAAGTGCGGTCAGATGCTCTGCTGTCAGATCGTCCTCATCTTCGATAGTTTTCATATAAACGTTCGGGGTGTTGAACGTAGACGGATCGTATTCCTCGATACCCTCTTCGCATACGAGAAGGAGCGTGTTTCCGCCTTTGGCCATATTCTGACCTTCGAGCATCTCCTGTATGAACTTGGTCTTGCCCGCTTCGAGAAATCCGGTGAACAGATAAACAGGAATATCCATTTCTTCCTCCTATACTTACAGACTGAACAGCTCGCGTAAAGCATCCTCGTGCAGGTCTGAACCTATAACGCAGAGACGACCCGTAGGTGCGGCACTGCCGACACGAACGTCAGGCTCACCCGGGACATAGTCGAAGTGCAGGAAGCCGTCCGTACCGTTCACGATACCCTTGGCGCGAAGGATGATACCGTACTTTTCTTCGTCAACGAGAGCGGAAAGGGCAGTGGTTATCTCCTCGACCGTGTAACGACGACCGGTCTCTGCACCGAAGCTCGTGAAGACCTCGTCTGCGTGATGGTGATGGTCATGATCGTGGTGACAATGGCACTCCTCGTCATGCTCGTGATCATGATGGCAGTGGCACTCCTCGTCATGGTCATGATCGTGATGGCAGTGGCACTCCTCGTCATGGTCATGATCGTGATGGCAGTGGCAGTCTTCGTCATGATCGTCATCGTGATGATGGTGGTGATGGTGTGCCTCCTCGGTAAGCTGCTTAAGCTCATCCTCAAGAGTGTTCTTCTTTTCGAGGACTTCGAGTATCTGCGTACCGGTCAGCTGTTCCCACGGAGTCGTGAGGATGTCTGCCGTTGAATTATGCTCACGAAGAAGCTCAGTGCAGGCGGCAAGCTTTGCATCCGAAACGCCTGTCGTGTGGCTGAGGATTATAGCTCCGGCACACTCTATCTGATTATTGAAGAATTCGCCGAAGTTCTTCATGTACATCTTGCACTTATTAACGTCTACAACTGTAACGAATGAATTGAGAACGATATCCTCCGTGTCGATATCCTTCA
>CAYSKU010000290.1:0-1709 GCA_964431775.1 uncultured Ruminococcus sp.
TACTTTTTTCTATATTCTTGATGCTCGTTTCGGCGGCGGCAAGCCACCGCCCTACAGTAAAGGGTGAGGTCGCACTATCAAATTCAGTCATTCCACGCTCTGCTCTCTTAACTAACGATTTGTTTTTGTTTTTGGGTTGACAATTACGGGGGAGGTGTGATATAATAACACAGTAGCTGTTGGGGTATCGTCAAGCGGTAAGACACAGCACTTTGACTGCTGCATTCGCTGGTCCGAATCCAGCTACCCCAGTACCACAAAAACGTCCCGACCGTTTCCGTATCGAGACGTTTTTCCTTTTATCAAGCTCCAATTATTCCGAAAAAGGAAGTGTTCTGTCATTATGTCATATATCAAGCTCGGTATTATCGGCTCGAATTTTGTCGCAGACTGGCTCTGTGAGTCGGTCGAACGCTCAAGGGACTACGCCGGTATCGTAAACCATGCCGTATATTCGAGGACTGCCGAACGCGGTAACGAATTCGCCGCACGGCACGGCATAAAGCACGTCTACACCGATATGGAGGAATTTCTCTCCTCCGATATAGATGCTGTCTACATCGCAAGCCCGAACTTCCTGCACGCTCCTCAGGCTATCGCCGCAATGCGGCACGGCAAGCACGTTCTTGTGGAAAAGCCCGCCGCGCTCTCCGTCTCCGAATTCGATGAGATGTGCGCGTGTGCCGCCGAAAACGGTGTCGTCCTGCTCGAAGCAATGCGTCCGGCACATGATGCGGCTCTCTCGACTATACGAGAGGCTATACCCAAACTCGGTACGCTACGCCGTGTCCTCCTCGAATTTTGTCAATATTCCTCACGCTATGACAGCTTCCGCGCAGGTGAGGTGATGAACGCCTTTGACCCGACCCTCGGCAACGCGGCAGTCATGGATATCGGCGTGTACGCCCTCGAGGTCGCAGTCCTCCTCTTCGGTGAGCCGCGTAACGTTACGTCTCGCTCCGTCAAGCTCCATAACGGCTTCGAGGGTATGGGAAGTGTATTCCTCGACTACGGCACGTTCACGGTCGAGACGGTCTACTCGAAGATAACCTCCTCCGTCACCCCCTCCGTCATCACGGGCGAGGACGGCTCTCTCCTCCTCGGAAAGCTCTCGACCCTCGATTCGCTGACACTATGTCCGCGTGGCGCAGAGCCTCGTGTGCTGTTCTCGGGACGTGAAACTGACGGAGAGTGCAACATGGTGTACGAGCTTGCGGACTTTTCGCGTATGCTGCACGGCACTATGTCCGCAAAACCCTTTGAGGAGGCTACTCGAGGAACACTTCGTATCATCGATGAGATACGAAGACAGAACGGTATAGCTTTTTCAAATAACGGGTGATAGGACAGTCGAAAAGCAGACCTCTCTGCCCAACTTTGTCGCACAAAGTCACGTGAAAATTGTGTTATTTATCAATTGACATAGACGAACGGATACATTATAATTTTAATAATATTCAAAAATCAGATCACGATGCTTCGCGGTGCGTTCGGCGTACGGGAGCATATACTATTAATGAAAGGTATTGGTAAGGAAGATGAATTTATTCGAAAGCAAGATCGCTTATGAGGGTCTTACCTTTGACGATGTGCTTCTCATTCCGGCGCAGAGTGACGTTCTTCCGAGTACGGTCTCGCTGAAAACGCAGCTCACAAAGAAGATCACCCTTAACATTCCGCTCATGAGTGCGGCAATGGACACCGTTACC
>CAYSKU010000291.1:0-1678 GCA_964431775.1 uncultured Ruminococcus sp.
TCACGAATGCCGATTCATGCCTGCGGCGTCACGCCGCCGGCTCAGCCGCCCCGATTCATGTGTGCGGCGTCACGCCGCAGGGTCAGCCGACATTCCTTATCTTTTCTACTGCCGTATATCGTGCGGAGTCGGTGGGACAGCCGAACACACCGATGATGCTTCCGTCCTCGTACACGGCAACGAGGCAATAGTTCCCCTCCGTGCTTCCGGTCTTCAAGCCTATGGCACACTTGTCATAGCTCGATGAGGTCGGGTCGAGAAGCTCGTTCGTGTTCGTCCAGTGATTGATGTGTCCGCTCGCGTAGATCACGTCATCCTCGTACATACCGGCGTACCGCATTATCACCTCGTTCTCGACCGCCGCACGTGCTATCAGCGCGATATCGTAGCTCGTGCTGTAATGCTCCGCTCCGGCAAAGCCGTCGGGGACGGTAAAATGCGTGGACGTACAACCGAGCTCCGCAACGTAGTCGTTCAGTCCCTCCATGAAGACCTCCACCGCCTCGTGCGCCTCTATGTCCTCCTCAGCCATGCTACGTCCGCACGCGACCGCAACGGCGTATGCCGCATCGTTCCCCGAGGGGATGAGCATTCCCTCAATGAGCATCTCGAGCGTGAGTGTGTGCTGTGGACGTATGTACGCAAACGACGACCCCTCCGGCGGAAAGTACGTCTCCTCCCCCGGCTCGATGATCGTCTCGGTCGGCATAAGCTCCATTGCGTACAGCGCGACCGCCAGCTTCGTTATGCTTGCCGGATACACGACGTCCGAGCCGTTCTTCGAGTACGTGACAGGCTCGTCCTCCCCCGCTATCCACACGAACGCCTGTTTTGCCGGAGCTTCGAGACTGTCCGCTCCCTCGACCGAGGGTACGAGGACTGCAACGTCACGGCAGGAGGTGAGCAGAACAGTCACCGCAGACAGGCAGGCAAGCGGCCTTGATATGATCGATATATTCAAAGGATATCACCTCGTTATGCAGCTCAAACTACGTCCGCGCCGAAGGGCATGAGAGCAAGTCGTGCAAGCTTGAAGTGCTGCTTACCGAACGGTATACCGACAATTGTAATGCACAATATCAGACCGATGACGGCATGAAGGATAGCAAGCGGCACACCGGAGAGCAATATCCAGAGCAAGTTCACGATGAAGGAGACCGCGCTGCTGCTCCATCTGACGTGCTTACCGAAGGGTGAGCAGGAGAGCCACGCGAACTTGAAGCACTGCACGCCGACAGGAATACCGATGATCGTCACGCACCAGAGCAAGCCGATGACAGCCCAAAGGAGAGCGGCGATAAGACCGCCGGAGACGAACCACAATAGATTACCGATAAGTCTCAATTTAAGTACCTCCGTTTTTTGATGAGCCTATTATAGCACATTTTTTCCCCTCTGTGAACCGCTCTATCAAAACATAATCCTATATTAATCCAACATTAATGGTCGCCTGAGGTCGGCTGAGCCGACAGGCGGTCATCGGCGCACGTGAAGTTTGGATCGAACGACATCCCACGACAATATTATATGTGCAGATCTGGTCTGCTGACGTAACGACTTTATGTAGGGCAGGGGCTTGCTCCTGCCGGAACGAACGTCAAGAAAAAAACAAAATTTTGTATTTTTTCCACATTATTATGTACGTCCATCCGTAGCCGTAACGTTTATTCTACAATAT
>CAYSKU010000292.1:0-1674 GCA_964431775.1 uncultured Ruminococcus sp.
CGTAATTATGGGCAGCGACAGCGATCTTCCGGTCGTTGAAAAGGCGTTTGCCGTGCTTGATGAATACGGTGTTCCCTATGAGGCTCATGTTATGTCCGCACACAGAACGCCCGAGGCTGTAGCCTCATTTGTGGGAAGCGCACGTGCAAACGGTTTCGGTGTCATTATCGCGGCGGCAGGTATGGCTGCCCATCTTGCCGGTGTATGTGCCGCCGCCACTACCCTTCCCGTGATCGGTGTACCCGTTCGCGGTGGGATGCTCGACGGTCTCGACGCTCTCCTCTCTACCGTTCAGATGCCGACAGGTATTCCCGTGGCTACGGTAGCAATGAACGGAGCGGCAAATGCCGCTATTCTTGCGTGCGAGATGCTCGCACTCTCCGACACCTCACTTGCCCAAAAGCTCGATGACGCACGTGTTGTCGGTGCGGAAAAGGTCTACGCAAAGGATGCGGCTCTCGCGGAGAAATTAAAGTAAACAGGTATTATACGCAGGAGCAGTTATTCTGATATGTCCCTGCGTTTTTTCACAGATCGTTATTTTTTGATAAAACTCGTCTTGCTCTCGATATCGATAGGGTCTCGAAGCAAAAGAAAGGACTTGACATGAAAAGTTACAGTGAAGCATACAAGAACGCGGGGGTCGATATCACCGCTGGATATACAGCAGTAGAACTTATGAAGAAGCATATCGCTCGCACGACCATCCCGGGAGTATGCGATAAGATCGGCGGCTTCGGAGGAATATTCGATCTCGGTCTGATCATGGAAAAGTACTCTGTACGTCACCCGATGCTTGTATCCGGTACAGACGGTGTCGGAACAAAGCTCCGTATCGCCTTCCTTATGGATAAGCATGACACTGTAGGTATCGACTGTGTTGCGATGTGTGTGAACGATATCATCTGTGTCGGTGCGAAGCCCATCATCTTTCTTGACTACATCGCGTGCGGAAAGAACAAGCCGGAGAAGATCGCTTCCATCGTTTCCGGTGTTGCGGAGGGCTGTGTACAGGGCGGTTGCGCTCTCGTTGGTGGTGAGACTGCCGAAATGCCCGGCTTCTATCCCATTGACGAATACGACCTCGCCGGCTATGCCTGCGGTATCGTTGACCGTGACAGCATAATCGACAAGGAGACCATCGGAGAGGGAGATGTTATAATAGCTCTTCCATCGAGCGGTGTCCATTCAAACGGCTTCTCTCTCGTTCGTAAGGTATTCGATATCGAGAATCGTGACATAAAGGTTCCTGTTGCGGAGCTTGACGGAAAGAGCCTCGGTGAGGTACTGCTGACTCCTACAAAGATATACGTCAAGCCTGTCCTCGCGCTCATGGATGAGGTCAAGATAAAGGGTATCTCCCACATCACGGGCGGCGGCTTCTACGAGAACATACCGCGCAGTCTCCCGAAGGGTATCTCCGCAAAGATAGAAAAGTCTGCTGTACGTGTACTCCCGATATTCGACCTCATTGCACGAGAGGGTGGTATCTCCGAGCATGATATGTTCAATACCTACAACATGGGCGTCGGTATGAGCATTACCGTGAACAAGAACGATGCCGACCGCGCTGTAGAGATACTTCGCGCAAACGGTGAGGATGCTTACATCATCGGTGAGACCGTTTCGTCTGACGAAGGCGTTATACTTGCGTAAACGTCCGAGTATCCAAAG
>CAYSKU010000293.1:0-1629 GCA_964431775.1 uncultured Ruminococcus sp.
CTGCATATTGCCGTCATCGGCGGCGTAGGTCTTTTTCATAAAGGGATAGGCATCCAGCATCTTTTGACGGGCTTCGTTAGAATCATCCTCCACAAGCTCACCTGTGATGCGTACCCATTTGGTTTCCACGCAAGCGCAGATCTCGACCTTAGGATCTGCCGCGATCTGCTTTGACACGGGCTTTATCTTACCTGTCATCACGCAGAGCTTTCCGTCAATGATATGTGCGATACCGAAGGGGCGAACTCTCGGCTGATCTCCTTCTACCGTTGCCACGTAGAACACGTGGGCTTTTTGTAAAAATTCACATACTCTTTGCATCGTTTTTCTCCCTTATGCAAACGACATCTGACCGTTCGTGAAGCGGAAATTCCGCATTCCTCTGCCGCTCTGCTTGTCGACAGGAACAGCCGCCTCGATGCGCTCGATATCTTCTTTTGTAAATTCGATCTTCAAAGCATCAATGGCACTTTGCAGATGCGCGGGATCTGTCGTGCCGACAAGGCTCTGCACATGGTCGTATTTGGCAAGCGACCAGGCGAGCGCGAGCTGCGACAGACCAATGTCTTTTTCGTCGGCAATCGCCTTAACCGCCTTTAACATCGACAGATTGGCTTCTCTATGCTCGGGTGAAAGCATACCGCGCGCAAAACGAGGATCGGTCTCGATTTTTTCCGGCGCGTTATCGGCAAACAGTCCGTGACCGACCGTTCCGAAGGCAAGCACCTTTACGCCAAGCTCCTTGGCAGTGGCGATCAGCTCCTTCTCGATATCTCTGTCGATGAGCGAATACGACATCTCCACGGTGTGAATGGGATGCACCTTGCAGGCACGGCGGAGCGTTTCGGCATCTACCATCGAAAGACCGATGTGGCGAATATAGCCGGCCTCAACGAGACGTGATATCTCACCCACTACTTCCTCCACGGGAATTTCCGTGTCCTGACGGGCAGGCTGATACAGGTCAACGTAGTCCATACCGAGCCTTGCGAGCGAATACGCAAGGTGACCTTTGATGTTAAACGGCTTATTATCAAGTCCGTAGATACCGCCGCCGGGCTGCGGAAGCACGCCGAATTTGACCGACAGAAAATAGCTGTCTCTCGACACGCCGCGCATTGCCTCGCCGACGATCATTTCACTTTCTCCGGTGTTGTAAAACTCACCCGTGTTAAAAAGCGTAATTCCGGCATCCAATGCCGCGTGGATGGTTTTGATCGATTTTTCGGGATTGCGGCGGCTGGACATACCCATACAGCCAAGTCCCAGTCTGTTAAGCTCAGTCATTGTATTTTTCTCCTTATCATCAGTTGAACGATGCCATGTTGCCGCGGCTGTAACCGCCCGTAAACTTGCCGCCGTCATCGCCGATGGCGTTCATTCCGTCTTTCAGTGTAACATCAATTTTCTTTTCTCCGTCGATGTAAAGGGCGTATTTGCCGCCTGTCTTAAATTCGGGTGAGGTATATGCGGACTGTACCGCATCATCTCGAGTAGTCAGCTCCATGAGAGCTTTACCGCTCTCATCCCTTATCGACAGTACTGTCCCTTTGGGTATTTCATTCACATGAGAGAACCACAATACAGGCTGCTTATCCCAGTAAACATTGACACCCATACAGCCTACCG
>CAYSKU010000294.1:0-1616 GCA_964431775.1 uncultured Ruminococcus sp.
AGTACGGTTGTAGTACTCATGCCAACGATACAGCATACTCTGGTCGCCGAGCCAGCCGAGGATATTTTCGTAGGACAGGTTTCTCGTTATCCACTTCATGTACCGTTCGGAGTCGAGCGGCACGAGGTTGCACAGCTTAACGGAGGCTCCCATCTCCCTCGCGTAGTGTATGACCTCACCGTACAGCGCGGTGAAACGGTCGAGCGGCGTGTTCGGCATATAGCTCCCGTTTGGGTCTCCCGAAATGTCAGCCCAGTGAAAATCACAGTCGTTTCCGCCGTACTCGAGGAGGACTGTCGTTTCGTTCCCCTCCGCCCTCTCGGAGCTGTCGGGGGTCAGACGTTTCTTTATAAGCTCAAGCCCCGTCTCCACGGTCGCGCCCATTATCGAGCAGTTCTTCACCTCGTAGCCCGCCTTTTTCAGCGTACCGAGACGTTCTCCGTACAGCTTGTGCCGTCCCGCTTCTCCGGAATAATAGACTCCGCGCATGATCGAGTCACCAAAAATTAATATTCGCTTCATTTTCTGCCCCTTTCGTTTTCCGCTTCTTTGTGATATCATTATACCACACGGACATTATTATTCCACCCACAGGACGTATAGTCCGCTCTACGTCTCATTCACTCACAAAAAGTAGACTCTACGAGCGGTAGGATCTATCGTCGGTAGAGTAGAGACACCGACTCTACTGTCGGTGGAGAGAACGTATGGGTGCAAGAAGCGGCAGTCTGAGACGAAACATCGAGAGAGGAGAGAGCATCGTGGACATTCCACACATCATTGCTTCGAACATAACCGCGCTTCGCAAGAACGCCAATATGACTCAGGCAGGTCTTGCCGAGCGCATCGGCTACTCCGACAAAAGTGTATCAAAATGGGAACGTGCGGACGGCATACCGGACGTTGTCTGCTTGAAGGCGATAGCCGACCTGTTCGGCGTGACCGTTGACTATATGCTGACCGAGGAGCATCCGGCGGTCGAAGGTGAGACTACAGCACCCGAGGCACTGCCCGAGGTGAGCGACACGACAGAGCAGCAGCTCGGCTACACGACTGACCACATAGCGGTCTCCCTCGTTTCGATAGCGGGGGTATGGCTGATCGCCTTTGCGGTCTACATAATAATGAGACTTTGCGGTATCCCGTTCGGGCTGAGCTTTGTCATAGCCTGTCCGATAAGTGCCGTGCTTTTGATAGTCTTCAACGCACTTTGGGGAAAGAGCCGACTCACCTTCTGGTACGTCTCACTGCTCGTGTGGAGCCTGCTGTTTTTGATATGCTATTCCGCAAGGGCGCACGACATATGGCTTCTGATGTGCATCGGCTTTCCGGCAACGCTCGTCGTATGGCTCTCGTGCCGAGTCCGCTCCCCGAGACCCGTTCCGGACATGAATAATAACATGAATAATACGAATATCGATGAATAGATCAGCTCCCTTTTCGGATAACGAGGGATCCGACAAAAAGGGCTGTCCGAAAAATGTGTTTTTGAGTGCCTTAAAAACTCGAAAAAATGTGCGAAAACAGCATTAAAAATCAGGGAAAAATGTGTTATACTATGATCACCACTCGGAAAGGATGGTGATGCACTTGAAACGCAATGCTATTTCAGACCT
>CAYSKU010000295.1:0-1615 GCA_964431775.1 uncultured Ruminococcus sp.
TAAAATTTAGAAAACGACCCGAGGGTCGTTTTCTTACATATAAAATTACGTAAAGTTTAGACTTTACGAGCCGTCAGCAGACCAAGTCTGCACAAACTCCACCCTCGTGGGATATCTTTGAATTTCGACTGAAATAACGCCGATGACTGCCTGTCGGCTCAGCCGACCGCCGATGACTGTTTGCGGTCTCAGACCGCCGCCGATTCATGCGCGCAGCCTCAGGCTGCTCAGCCGACCTCAGCAGACAAATTTACACACACTCCACCCTCGTGGGATATCGTGCACCTCAAGCTTCACGAATGCCGATTCATGCCCGTCGCCTCAGGCGACTATTGCGAAACAGCTGTGGAGGGTGTATAATGCAGGTATCATCTTTTTCTCTCACAAAGGAGACCGCATAATGGCATTCGTTACAGAACGAGACAAGACCTACCGCACGGCGGAGGATATCTGCGCCCACGTCGGCGACGAATACGAAAGATTCAACGGTGCGATAGTGCCGCCGCTCTACCAAAACTCACTTTTCGTCCACCAAACGGAGGTGAACGGCGTGACCGAGAGCGGCTACGACTACTCACGAGTCTCGAACCCGACACTCGAGATCGCGGAGCGTAAGATCGCCGCGCTCGAGGGTGCGGACGGCGCGCTCTGCTTCGCTACCGGTATGGCGGCGATCTCGGCGGCGATACTCCACTTTACGCACAGCGGAAGCCACATCGTTATGGTAGATTCCGCCTACGGTGGTGCGAAGGGGACGGTCGGCTATCTGCAAAGCCGCTTCGGTATCGACGTTACGTTCGTTGACGGACGTGACCTTGACGAGATACGCCGTGCCGTTTTGCCGAACACGTCCCTGATATATGTCGAAAGTCCGAGCAGTCTCGTGTTCCGTATGCAGGACATCGAGGCTATCGCCGAGCTTGCGCGTGAGCGCGGCATAGGCACGATCATGGACAACACCTACTCGACCCCGATAAACCAACAGCCGCTGAGGTACGGTATTGACGTAGTCGTGCATTCCGTGACGAAATACATGGGCGGACACAGCGACTTAGTCGGCGGCGCGGTCGTTTCGCGGCGCGAGATCATACAGGCGATACAGAACGAGGAGCGAAATCTGATCTGCGGCACGATGGATGCACATCAGTCGTGGCTTCTCACACGCGGTCTGCGGACGTTGCCGGTCAGGCTGAGTCGGCACGCGGAGAACGCCGCCGTGGTCGTTGAGTTTCTCGAAGCGCACCCGATGGTGAAGAAGGTATACTGTCCGGGGTCGAGGACGTACGAGCAGCCCGAGCTGTTCGAGAAGTACATGACCGGACGGAACGGGCTGTTCAGTATCGAGATAAACGGCACAGCGGAGCAGGCGCAGCAATTTGCCTCACGACTGCACTATTTCCAGAACGGATGCAGCTGGGGTGGGTTCGAGAGTCTCGCGCTCTATCTCGGCGGTACGGACGGAACGCTCGTGCGTCTGCACGTCGGTCTCGAGGATCCCAACACCCTCATCTCCGACCTCTCCCACGCCCTCGGGGCGGTCGGCTGAGCCGACAGGCATGAATCGGGTCGGCTGAGCCGACAGGCATGAATCGGGTCGGCTGAGCCGACAGGCATG
>CAYSKU010000296.1:0-1568 GCA_964431775.1 uncultured Ruminococcus sp.
GCCGTATTCGCCTGTGCGGAGATCGCGGTGCTTTCGGTAAACGAAGCTAAAATAACTAAGCTCGAGGAATCCGGCAACAAACGTGCGCGCAAGCTACGCAAGCTCACAGAGCAGCCGTCAAAATTTCTCTCCACCATTCAGGTCGCGATAACTCTGTCGGGCTTCCTCGGCAGTGCGTTCGCGGCAGACAACTTTGCGACCCGTCTCGTTGACTGGGTCGTCTCCCTCGGCGTTACCGTTGACCGAAATACGCTCCAGTCTATCGCGGTCATCGTCGTCACGCTCATACTTTCGTATTTCACGCTCATACTCGGTGAGCTCGTTCCGAAGCGTATCGCCATGAAGAAAAGTGAGCAGATGTCACTTGCGATGGCTCCCATGCTTCTCGGCTGCTCGAAGCTCTTTACGCCCATCGTATGGTTCCTTTCCGTCTCGACTAACCTTGTTCTGCGCCTCATCGGTATCGACCCGAACGAGGAGGACGAGGACGTCAGCGAGGAGGGCATACGTCTGATGGTCGATGAAGGAAGCCAAAAGGGCATAATCGACGAGCAGGAGCAGGAGATAATCCAGAACGTCTTCGAATTCAACGACATAACGGTCGGTGAATTTGCGACACACCGTACCGACGTCACCGTTCTTTGGATAGAGGACGATGCGGAGGAATGGGAGAGCGTCATACACGACACACGTCATTCGATGTACCCTGTCTGCGAGGACACGATCGACAACGTTGTCGGTATACTGAGCGTCAAGGACTACTTCCGCTTAAAGGGTGCGCCGCGTGAGCAGATAATAGAGGCACTTCGTCCGGCGTACTACGTTCCGGAGGGCATCCACGCGGACGTTCTGATG
Source organism: uncultured Ruminococcus sp. (assembly GCA_964431775.1). Taxonomy (GTDB): domain Bacteria; phylum Bacillota; class Clostridia; order Oscillospirales; family CAG-272; genus UMGS1696. The sequence continues at coordinate 856 of CAYSKU010000296.1, forward strand.
AAGCAGATGAAGTCAACGAAGAACCACTTTGCGGTCGTGCTTGACGAATACGGCGGTCTGCGCGGTATCGTCACGATGAACGACCTGCTCGAGCAGCTCGTCGGCGACCTTACCGACAGCAACGATGAAGCCGAGGAGGAAGAGCCGGACATCGTGAAGCTGGAGACTGCGGAGGCTGCTTCGGACGAGGTCGAGGATATCGAGGGGGTATGGGCGATACGTGGTGTCGCACCTCTCAGCGAGGTCGCGGAGGAGCTTCACGTTGAGCTGCCGACAGACAAATACGACACGATGGGCGGCTACGTCTTCTCGAGCTACGGAGTAGTACCGGAGGACGGCACGGAATTCGAGATCGACCTTGGACCTCTGCACGTTCGTGTCACGGAGATACAGGATCATCGTATCGAGAAGATGATCGTCAAGCGTGACCGTATCGCCTCCATAGACGATGAGGACGAAGACGAGGACGAGGAAAAGGAGACCGAACGCGAGGTTCGCGAAAAGGTCAAAAACAGATAAAAAAACGCCCCACCACGGGGCGTTTTTTTATCGGCTGAGCCGACAGGCAGTCATCGGGTCGGCTGAGCCGACAAGCAGTCATCGGCGCACTTTCAGTTGTGGTTGAAAGATATCACACGACAATATTATTGGTGCAGATTTGTCCGCTGACGAGACGGTTTAGCTGAACGTGAATGAGCCTCCCTCCGGGAGGG
>CAYSKU010000297.1:0-1565 GCA_964431775.1 uncultured Ruminococcus sp.
AATGTCATTGTCGTGGTATCTCTTTCAACCTAAACTGAAAGTGCGCCGATGACTGTCCGCAGCCTCAGGCTGCCCGCGTAGGTCTGTTTTGCAGAATTCGTTTGCGGCGGCACACATCAGTGCGACCTCCTCGGGGGGTACTGCCGTGAGCTTCTGCCCATCTACGCGCCCGATAAGCTCTCCCGAATCTACAAAGCCTTGCAGATAGTACCGCCGCGCTCCGCGTATCGTCCGCGCCGCCTCGCGTATCCGCTCGACTGTGTGATACTCCCGTACCACCGTCGTCCGAAATTCATACTCGACCGCGCCGCCGAGCAGCAGCTCGATGCTCTCACGTATGGGTGCAACATCAAATCCTGCCACCCCTACCGTTTCTGCGTAATAGGGGAGGGCGTTCTTTATGTCCATCGCGACATAGTCGATAAGTCCCTCGCCGATGAGGCGCGACAGCCTCTCGGGAAACGTCCCGTTCGTGTCCAGCTTTATCGAGTACCCCCATCCGCTCTCGCGTACCCTGTGCAAAAATTCGCGGAGCGCGGTGTAGTGGAGGAGCGGCTCACCGCCCGTCACGCATACGCCGTCAAGAAGTCCCGACCGCTTTTTCAGAAACGTCAGTACCTCCTCCTCCGTTATTTGTGTGTCATTTGTCGGAGCAAGCACGAGACGAGCGTTGTGGCAGAACGGACAGCGGAGGTCACAGCCGGAGGTGAAGAGGGTGCAGGCGGTACGTTCGGGGTAGTCGAGGAGGGTCAGCTTCTGTATTCCGGCAAAATTCACGATACGCCACCTCGTTCGTCTATAATTTCGTCAAGTATCTCAGCCATAGTTACCACAAACTGAGTACACGGACGTTTTTTGTAATATTCAGCGGTACGAGCCTCGGGTGTAGGAGAGGTATCCTCGGTCACGCCCTCGAGAAGCTCACGACAGACTATAGTGCCGTGACGTTCGCGGAAGCGACGTGCGATATCCTGGATGAGCGCGTAGTGCGCCGCCTTGACGGCATCGTCACCGGGTGCATCGTAGCCCCAGAGGTGACCTGCGACCATAGCCGCGCCGCTCATTGCGCCGCAGACCTCGCGAAGTCTGCCGAAGCCGCCGCCGAAGGAGGACGAGAGGCGCATAGCCTCGTCATGTGTAAAGCCTGTAACATCCTCGAAGGCGCAGAAGACGGACTGAGCGCAATTACATCCGGAGGTGAACAGGGAATAGGCAATAGTGGAATGCTTAGACATAATAATAGACCTCGGTGGAAAGTTTGTGTCTGTGCAGTGTGCATAATACGTAATGTCAACAATATGTGCAGTTTGCACAGACAAAAAGTCTGTAGACAAACCTGCACCAATGTCATTGTCGTGGGATATCCTCAAATCTCAACTGAAAGTGCGCCGATGACTGTTTGCGGTCTCAGACCGCCGCATTCTCCTTCAGGCAGACAAGCTGCCAGCTCCCTCCCGGAGGGAGCCTCGACTATGTGAAGTCGGTACGAAAGGATACGACAAAATATCATGTCGGCAGACAAGTCTGCACCAATGTCATTGTCGTGGGATGTCTTGCAATTTCAA
>CAYSKU010000298.1:0-1557 GCA_964431775.1 uncultured Ruminococcus sp.
CCACCGTCAGCATCTACCAAAACGATGTTGACAACATGATCGACCAATGCCCGTTCGGCGACGGCGGTGATCTCTACTGGAACAACGTCGGCAAGGCGCGCATCCGCGGGATCGAAGCAGAAGTCAGCCACCGTTTCAGCGATAGCTGGACAGGCTTTGTCGGCTATGCGTATACCGACAGCGAGGTACGCGAATATGACATCGACCCGACTCCCGTAGGCAACCGGCTGACGACCGTACCGAAAGAAGAACTCAAGCTCGGTGCGACCTATCACAAAGACCGTTGGCAGACGAATCTGTTGGCGCGCTATACCTCTGAGATCTACGAAGATATCTCCAACAGCACCAAGCCTGCCGACATGGCAGACGCTGTATTTCTTATGGACATCAAGACCTCGTATGCGTTCGATGATCGTCAGTCGGTCGCCGTTGCCATCGACAATCTGCTCGATCGCGACTATCAATGTCAAGGCTTTCTCGGCTGTGGCAGAGCAACATACGTTGAGTACACCTATCAATTCTAAGGCAGGCGAGACGAGTGACAGAACCGTACTATAAGGGATATCTGGATTCTTACGAAGCATATCTGCAACATTCACCTTACGTGCAAGCAGTCTTGTCGCGCCTCGATAAGCTGACGCGAGACGCGCAGTCCATGCTCGACATCGGCGCGGGAACGGGTATCTTCTCCCTTGCCGTCCCCGATGCCGTCAAGGTGACTGCCCTTGAACCGTCTCAGACGATGCAACGTGTGCTTCGCCGTCATGCGCAGGCACGCGGACGCACGATCCGCATGATCGCAGACGACTGGGAAGAAGCGACCGTCCCACCGCACGCGTACGACATCGTACTGTGCGCCAATGCCATCTACCAAATGCACCCGCTCGATGAGATGCTTGCGAAGATGGTGCGTACTGCGCGACAATCGGTACTGCTCGTGATGAATGCACGGCAACGGCAAGGCGTATACGGCAGAATCCGTCAGGCACTGGAGGAAGCGGACATTCCTTGTAAGAAGCGTCCGCAAGGTCATACGGCAGATGACGTGCGCCATACCTTGAACGCGCTCGGTATCGCGTATGAAGAAGAGCTCGCATCGTGGCAGGACATACGACCGTTTTCCGACCGAGCGAGCGCACTTGACGCTGTCGCAGATCGATTCGGCATCTCACACGCCGACCGTGAGCGCGCCGAACAGATCATCCTGCCGTATCTTACAGAAGAAAACGGCAGTTATGCCATCTGCGACGAAACGAAGATGACGTTTATTACTGTCCGATTAAACGGACAATAAACAAAAAACATTGTCCGATAAACGGGACAGTATGAGAAAATGACTGTCCGATAAAACGGACAGTAGATAGAAGCGTATCGTCCGCGCAGTGGAAGGTCGACGATCGAGCATTGTCCGATAAACGGGATAGTATGAGAAGATGACTGTCCGATAAAAGGGACAGTAGATAGAAGCGTATCGTCCGCGCGGTGGAAGGTCGACGATCGAGCATTGTCCGATAAACGGGACAGTATGAGAAAATGACTGTCCGATAAAACGGACAG
>CAYSKU010000299.1:0-1554 GCA_964431775.1 uncultured Ruminococcus sp.
CCCGCAGTCCTGTAATATATCCTTTATTCACAGAAAAAGCTCCGTATGATCTATCGTTTTGCATGATCTATCGGCGTTTGTAGACCAAAAGCTCGGCGTTATCGAGATCGGTTGCGTATTCGCATACGATAATGAAGCTCTCGCGTGCAATAACTCCGAAGTGCTTCGTTTTGGTGTCGTCAAGGAGGTCGGCGACCTGCGCGCCAAGGTACATCTCGTCATCCTTCAAAAAACGCGCTCTCTCGCCGCTCGGAAGTCGATAGGACAGGTTTACGAATCGTCCGACAAGTGGAACAAGCTCGGTCACCTTATCCATTCCGGCAATGTCCAGTGCATTTATCTCCTCGATGAGCTTATTTTTGAAGCTCTCATATGCCTCCATGCCTCCGGTAAGTATGTACCGTGCAACGAAGCACTCCTTACCGAACGGACATCCGTTGGTCTCCGCACAGCCGTGGCAGGAGTTCTTCGACGGACATTTCTCACAGTCCGCGCCGCAGATGGATCGTTTCATGCTATGCTCTCCTTCATGGTATAAAAGTGTGTATTGCGTAATATGCATTTCGCAACGTACACTTTATTATACTACGATCAACGGAGCTTGTCAAGCGGTCATGAGCAGAAAGCACGAGCCTCGGCGTACTTGAGGTCGGGAATGCCGTCACTGTGTAAAAGGTCTCCCGTCTGAGCCTCTATTCGAGGTCGGACGGGAGACCCTATCGCTTTACGATAAATTTACGTGAGTATCGTATCGGATATTTATTTATAAAATGTCAAACGTCAGTTTGCGGTAACGGTGTGGCTTACGCCTTGCCGGTGAGCTTTGCGATCTCTTCGGCAAAGTCGTCTTCTCTCTTTTCGAGACCCTCGCCCTTTTCGTAGAGAACGAAGCTGTCGATGGAGATAGCACCACCAAGCTCCTTAGCGGTAGCTGCGGTGTACTTGCCGATGGTCATGCTGTCGTCCTTAACGTAGAGCTGCTCTACGAGACAAGCCTTTTCATAGAACTTGCCGATACGACCCTCTACCATCTTTGCGATGATCTGCTCGGGCTTCTTTGCGTTCTTTTCGTCGTTCTTGATCTGCGCCATGAGGATCTCCTTCTCTTCGGCGAGAACAGATTCCGGAACGTCTTCCTTGTTTACGTAGGTCGGAGGAGTACCTGCCGCGATCTGGAGGCAGATATTCTTTGCGTATTCCGCAAATTCCGGCTTAGCTGCAACAGCCTCGTCTACGTTGAACTTAACGATAACGCCTGCGATGCCGCCGCCGTGGATGTAGGAGGAGGTAACACCGTCAACGATAACGAAGCGGCGGATATTCATGTTCTCACCGATGGTGAAGATCATATCCTTTAGCTTTGCTTCAACGGTCTCGAAGTCTGCATCGTAGCGGAGAGTCTTGAGCTCTTCTACGGAGGCGGGCTTGTTCTCAACGATCACCTTGAGGATACCCTTAACGAATGTCTTGAAGGTGTCGTTCTTTGCAACGAAGTCGGTCTCTGCATTGACCTCGATCATAGCAACGGTAGAACCCTCTGCATAGATATCTACT
>CAYSKU010000300.1:0-1535 GCA_964431775.1 uncultured Ruminococcus sp.
ACAGATCTGCACAAATAATATTGTCGTGGGATATCTTTCAACCTAAACCGAAAGTGCGCCGATGACTGCCTGCGGCGTCACGCCGCCGGTCTGCACAAGACATAAAGTTTACACAGGAGGTCAATGCTATGCCAACTACCGCAACACCTATCACGATCACCATGCCGAAGCTCAACGAAAGGATGGACTCCGGCGTGCTGTGCCGTATGAACGTTCGCGATGGCGACACCGTAGAAAAGGGCGATATACTCTGCGAGATAGAATATAATAAGGTCGTCACCGAGCTTGAAGCCGAGGAGACTGTGACGATCCTCTCTACCCTTGTCGAAGAGGGCGACGAGCTTCCCTGCGGTGCGCCCATACTTACCGCAAAGGCAGGAAACGACAAATGATCTATATACCACTCGATTACCTTGTGCCGTTCGACAATTTCGCCGGAGAATACTACTTCGCAACGGAGCATACGTTTGACGAAGACCTGCTCCTGCTGTGGCGTGACGAGCCGTCCGTGATCGTCGGAAAGTACCAGAACACCCTCGAGGAGGTCGATCTCGACTATACCTCGGCGCACGGCATCCACGTTGCGCGGAGGCTGTCGGGAGGCGGCGCGGTGTACCACGACCTCGGCGGCTGGGAGTTCACCTTTATAACGCACGACTGCGGCGAGGAGATAGAATTCGAACGCTTTATGCGTCCGATAGTGGAGGTGCTTCGTTCGCTGGGGACTGACGTTCGCGTGACGGGGCGAAACGACATCGCGCTGTTTCCCCCGGGAAGTGAGCGCGGCTACAAGATAAGCGGAAACACGCAGTACAAGAAGAACGGCGTGACCGTGCATCACGGAACGCTTCTGTTCGACACTGACTTTGAGGAGATGGTACGTGCGACGACGCCGAAGGCGTACAAGATAACGTCAAAGGCGATCCGGTCGGTACGTGAGCGAGTGACGAACATACGTCCGTACCTCACGCACGACATGACGGCGGAGGAGTTCCGCGACTACATAGCGGCGCATCTGACCGACCGCACGTACATACCGACCGACGCCGACCGCGAACGCATACGGTATCTGTCGGAGACGAAGTTTGCCGACCCGAAGTGGAATTTCGGCTCGAACCCGAAATTCGAGATAACGCACGAGCTGCACCTTGACGGCGGCACGCTCGAGCTCGGTCTGACCGTGCGTGACGGAGTGATCGTTTCGGCAGGCATCACGGGCGATTTCTTCGCCGGTGACGAGAGCGTAGGTGCGGCATTATGCGGAGTCGAGTACACTCGTGAGGCGGTACGCGCCGCGCTTCTGCCGGTCTGCTCCGGACTCTACCGCATCACCGCCGACGACATCGTCTCCGGCATCTTCCGGTCGGCTGAGCTGACAGGCGGTCATCGGCGTTCGTGAAGTCGATGTCGGAAGCGATCCCACGACAATGTTATTTGTGCAGATTTGGTCTGCTGAGCCGGCGGCGTGACGCCGCAAACAGTCATCGGCGTTCGTGAAGTCGATGTCGGAAGCGATCCCACGACAATGTTATTTG
>CAYSKU010000301.1:0-1534 GCA_964431775.1 uncultured Ruminococcus sp.
TCACAAAGATCTCTCGCTCCTGTACATATCTCCTTCTTTTTCAAACAACGCCTAATCGTTAAGAAGCTCGGGACGGATGTATGCTCCGGCATGGGCGAGAGCAGCTTGCAGCTCGGTCGGAGAGACACGACGTACCTCACCTCCGTTGTCGAGCGCAAGTGCCGCCGCAGTTCCGGCAGCCTGTCCCGTGATGTAGCAGCCGGGCATGACCCTGACCGATGCCTCCATCTGACGATCCGTACCGATGCACCGTCCGGCAGTCAGAACGTTGTCGAACGAAACAGGTATCAGCGAACGGTACGGTATGCCGTAGGACTCTCCCCGACCGTAGCGGTACTTCTGCCTGAACTCCTCCTTGAACCGCACCATCTCCTCCCTGCTCGTGTTCATGATGTGTATGTCTACCGGATAGCAGTAGCGTCCTATCTCATCGTCAAAGCACGCACGGTCGAGAAAATCCTGTCCGCACAGGGTGTAGTCGCAGACTATGCGCCGCGACTCACGTATGCCGAGCATCGTTGCGGTCGAGATCAGCCTGACGTTCTCACAGCCGTCAACGTACTCGCGATAGAAGCGCAGATACTCGCTCATCGAACGCCGCCCCCACACCATGGCATCCGAGACCGAACGCTGGTCTGTCGGGTCTGTGCCGAAGATGTGTCCTATGTTGCCCCCCTCCAGACCGTCGTCTCGGAACGAGAAGCCGGTCAGATGACGATCCTCGTAGGTGAACACTCCGTCCGCTATCGCCTCCTCGAGCCGCTCCGAAATGTTCACACGTCTGTATCGCTCCTCGTCCGCTCCCTGCCAGAGTGAGCAGACGCTCGGCGGCATGGTGTCGCCGTTCTCGTCTCCGAGCGCGAATTCTCCCCCTGCCAGTGCCGTGAACTCACCGTCACCCGTGCAGTCGATGTATACGTCCGCACGAACGGCGTAAAGTCCGGTCTGCGACGACAGCACCGCGTAGTCTACGTGTCCGTTAGTCGTCACTACATCGACCACAGACGCAAAGAACAGAAAATCGACCCCAGACTCCGTTACGATACGGTCGTACTCGCATTTCAGCTCCTCCGTCTGTATGGTCGCCCAGCTGTGCGTTATCGGAAGCTCTAATGAGACGTGGCTCCGTATCTCCGCGCCGACACCTCCTGCCAAAAGGTTGACTCCGTCCGTGAACGGCGCGAACGACGGTACCATTCCGGTCGTGCCTACGCCGCCGAAGCAGCCTCCCCTCTCAACGAGAAGCACTCGCTTCCCCATTCGCGCACAGCTGACCGCTGCCGCTACTCCGGCAGCTCCTCCTCCTGCAACAAGTACATCCGTAGTATAACGTGTTTCAAGCTGTTTTTGATATATCATGACGCTCCTCCTGCTAGGCGTTGTTTGAAAAAGAAGGAGATATGTACAGGAGCGAGAGAGCTTTGTGATAGACGAAGAATTTTTCCGCAGGAATACGCACGTATTTCAAGGGGAAATTCTGAGGTATAGCGCAAAAAGCTCCGCTATCTGTGCATATTGACTTTTTTCAAACACG